>JAYSPO010000219.1:0-2612 GCA_043722015.1 Candidatus Kuenenia sp.
AAATGAATGGCACAAAAGACTTCAACACTTGTTTTGTATTTTTCTGCAATAAATGTTTCTGCCACACCAGTGCTGACTTCTGCAAACGGACCCCTGAAACTCGTCGCGAGAAAACAAGTATTCAACTGTTAGTAGTACGATTTGCCGAATTTCCAATGTGCTTGTATTCATTCCACGGCAGCCCCTTGAGCAGCGTTTTCCAATGCAGACCGAGCTCCGGCGTTTCGCTGCAGGAATGCGAGCGTCGGAATTCGAACATGCTGTTCCCACTGTGAGATGGGGACGCTCCAGGGAGTTTCCGGGAGTCGTTCCGTCAAAGGCTGAATCCACGGCCTTGAATGAAACCCTCGTGGAATACTCGCCAGATCGACATTCGGATCGATCTGGAGCTGAGGCTTGCGTCCATTGAGTGACGTGAGAACAAGTGCCCGCACTTCAACTCTCGTGCCAAACTGGCGCAGATGCTCTGCCGCGATGTGATGTGCCAGATGGAGGATCATTTCCGGATCGCGTCCAAAACTCATCATTTGAAGATGCGACAGTATCGGCCTCGGATCGACCAGTTGCGTCTGGCCCGTCCGCGGATCTGTCAGGAAATAGCGAAACCCTACCATTTTCCCACGAAGCATCATCCGCCACGCAAAAAAATGACCTTGTTCCGTCCAACTCGCCGGCCCCGGATACACATGGTGCCGAAACGGCCAGACACAATGAAACAGACAATATGCGATCAGCAGAGAAGCACAAATTTTCTTTCGTCGAGGCAGGTCGCTCCAACGTGGGATTAACTCAGGACCAGTCAACGTCCTGTTGATGGTTGACCGCCGCCTCATCTGCAAAACACGGCGCGGCCAGTCGGGCTCGAAGAACACAGTTGTGGCTATGATCATGAACCATGGGAAAATGTGTATATCAAACAGCTGCGAATTCATCAGATGGAACACGACGCAGATCAGATAGGCCGGAAATCGAGTGCGCCTCCAAAGCAACAGTGGCACAATCGAAAGATCGAAAAGCAGCCCCCCCCAGATCAGTAGTTGAACGATCGGTTCCTGGCGAAACAAAGGGCCGATCAATGGCCACCAATCGTTTGCCTGGAGTGTCTGCCGAAAGGGAGCACCAGCAAACCAGTCTGCTTCGAATTTGGCGGCGCCGCCGAAAAAGCAGGGCAATCCAATGTGGAAACGAGTGAGCCACAACATCCACTTCGGAATCGTCGAACGCATGTTCGTGAGTCCGAAAGTCGCATCGACTGAGAAGCCTTGATGGAGCGGAAGGATCACCATCAGCCAACTGATCAGGACCAGCAGGTAGTAGTGGTTCTGATAATTCGTCCGGTCCAGCAGAAACACGTAGGTCAGCCCGACTGCGAATACGAATGTCGCCGCTCGGTAGTAAAATCCGACTGCGATCGCCAACGCCGTGAGGGCCAGCACCGCAAAATGCAGATGCATTCCCCACGCCGGCCACGGTTGAATCCAGTCGAAGCCATAATATGTGAAGTGAAACTTTGGTACGAGGTATGCCACATTCATTCGACCTCGGACCAGATAGTCCACGGCCCACCACGCGGCAATCAAACCGAAGCCCATGCGGAATACCACAAGACCTGCGATATCGACCGGAGCGAGCAGACTTTTCAGCAGCCGGCTGCACCACGACTCTCTCTGGGCCGTGAATTCATGTTTCGCGGTCAACACGTCGGTACTCATGGTTCCTTTTCTCTCAACAATCCCTCGGACTCCCCAAATCTTCTTCCGCAGAATTTCCACGACCTCGTGCTCTGTCTGGAAAAAGAACCAGGGCTAATTCCTTGGCGTGACAAGTCGAAGCGTTGTTCCAGCAGATCGGCTCTGCTCCGCGTTAGTCCTCATCTTCCATATCGCTGCTGCTCTGACGGACTGGCTGGTCGTCAACCTTGACTGGCAGGATCACCTCAATCACGTTGTCGGAATCAGCCTTGACTTCGACCTCCATCACCTCATGAGTATCGATCGCAATACAGTCACAGGGGACCTCGGAATCATCGGAGACAATGACTTTGTGCCTGCCAACCACGGCACCGTCACGATCCCCATAAGTGGAAATGACGAACTCGCCATTCACATTGGTATTCGCGTAGCCCTGTCTGCCCGCGAGGGCGGATTTTCCCTCGCTGACAGGATTGAACAGCACAGAAGCATTTGCCACCGGTAACCCCTGGCACAACACCCTGCCGGACGTGGCAGCAATGGGTTTCCGTTCGATACCGTCCCCGCAGCCAACAGTGGCTGCGAATAACACCATCACGATTAGTTGCGTTCTTCTCAGGATTTGCAACGTCAAGCCCTTTCAAAAATAACATAAAATCCAGTGTGTCGTCGTGCGTGACAGGCCTTGAGACAGTGGCACTGAATCAAATCCCGTTCCTCTCGGTGCTCTTTTCAGCAAACGTTGAGAGGATTGTTTTTCTGAGTAGATTTATCACGATCAGCCGCAGTGCGCTAGCCCCGTTTCGTGCGTCACACAACCGGGGCTAGCGGTCTGTTGATTTAATCTCAATTCTGTTCGTAGTCCCGGCTTCAGCCGGAATTCGCTGGCGATTCGGCCCCGAAGCCGCCTGAAGGCGGGAC
>JAYSPO010000220.1:0-4566 GCA_043722015.1 Candidatus Kuenenia sp.
CGGCAATCAACTGCTGTGGCGTGAGATATCGCAGCTCGTCGGCTTCAGAATAATCCTGACCCGGCTCCCCGAAGCGGGTTACCGGGACGATCAGTTCGCCGGTTCCCGCATCATCCGGCGTGTCCGCCACAGGTTTGCCCTGCGCCAGATCCCAGACCAATCGATCCCGTACCTCGGCCATTTTGCGGATCTTGATGTATTCGCGCGGAAAGGTTTCAGTGTCAAACGTACGTCGGCCACCGTAAACGTACCAGCCGTTGAGCATCCTATAGTCCTGCAGATGCACCCACGACTTATCATTGATTGCCGACCGTAGCTTTTCGTACGCCGGACTGCCAAAGCTGGCGGACGAGGCTGACCCAAATGTCTTCTCATCCAGCATTCGTGCGATTTCGCGATCACCGGCATCGTTCAGATGACAACCGTTAATTGTGTACTGCAATCCAGGCTTGCCGCTGAGCATTTGTTCAGACGCGGCGAACACATCCACGAACGCCAACTTTCGCGCGGCAGCAATTTCTGCGACGGTGGTTGAATACAGTTTCAGGTTCTCATTTTCTTTTGAGCCATCCGGCAACAACGGATCGCCGGTGGGTTCAAAGGCAATCGGCGAGACGAGGATGAAACGTGGCGGAGCGTTGCTGTCATCGCGAGGATAGCGTTTGGCCATCGTGTCCAGATAGTTGCCGTAACGCTCTCTGAAGCCATCGATTCCTTCCGGGCCGGCGTACGATTCGTTAAAGCCGAAGAAACAGAAATATGTATCAGCACCGAACGCCAGCTGCGGATCATCCAGTGCCGTATAGTCGGCTGATCGCTGCTGAATGCCGACTTCTTCTGCAGGTCGCGCAAAGTTGCGGATGACCAGTTCCTTTTTCGGGAACCGAGTATGCAGCAAAGTCTCAAAGTGCCCGAACAGATTCATACGTTCGGCCAGTGAATTACCCAGAAACGCAACTCGTTCGCCCTGCACAAATTCCAGCGGAAGTTTGCTGGCAGCCAGGTCCGGACGTTTCGGACGCGGCGGCAGCGACATCAGCTTGATCGCCAGTTCCTTCGACGGTCCCTGAGCCGCTACATTGCCACTCAAACCTGTCAACAGCAATCCTGCAACAACTAAAATCCGGCAATAAACCTGAGGCACGATCGGGCAGCTCCAAAAAGAGACAATCACATCTGCGTTTCTTTAGAAAGGGCATTTCTGCCCGTCCGTTTGTTTGCAAATCGACTCCTGAGAGCGTCTGCGGACGAGTACGGTACGCAGAGACAGCCTACGGATCAACCAAGCAGCCAAATTCGTGCAATGTGGGGTGCAGTCGCCGATTTTGGCAGGTCCTGCATGCCGAGCAGGACTTCGCGGCCACGCCGCGACCAGCGTCGAGTTGCGGTCGAAAGGACACCGTACTACTAACAGTTGATTTCTTGTTGCTCCGCGAAGATTTTCAGGCGGCGATTTGCAGAGGATTTTCTCGTGCACCAACTTTGTTCTCACCACGGTTCGGACTCGGTGAGTGTGAAATCGGAAAGTAGCCGTCACGCTCCGCCGTGACGAGCATTGAACTGGGCCACATGAATGAAGTGCCCGCGCTGATTGTCCTTCAGGCTATGAGCTGGGGCTGGTCGTGGAAAACTGTCTCGGTTGTTGAGTTTTGAAGGACAAATGCTCATCACGGCGGAGCGTGATGGCTACTTTGGTTTGCGGGCGAAGCCCGCGATGAGGCGTTTGAAGGTCAGATCGGGAGATCGAGGCCGTCTACCGAGCTGCGTGAATATTGAGACCACTGCCGTGTTGGTGGCGAATCGCTGAACGTTCATTATTCTTCACCGCAACGGAAACTGAATTTTACGGAAGCCAACTGCCAACTGCCACAAGGTCTCTCCATGAAAATCACTGCGATTGAAACGCTTGTCTGCCATGCGCGGATGCGCAATTGGGTCTTTGTCAAAGTGCTGACAGATCAGCCGGGGCTGTTCGGTTGGGGTGAAGCGACGCTGGAATGGCACACACGTGGAGTCGTTGGATCGGTTGAGGATCTGTCGCAGTTGTTGATTGGCGAGGATCCCACGCGCGTCGAACATCTGTGGCAGATGATGTGGCGACAGCACTTCTGGCACGGAAGCGGAATCGTGCGTTCGACCGCGATTGCCGGGATCGATCTGGCGCTGTGGGACATTGTCGGAAAGATCCACGGTGTCCCATGCCACAAACTTTGGGGTGGCCCGGTGCGCGATTCAATCCGATTGTACTGTCATCTTGGTGGTGGAGATATGGAGAGCTTTTACGAGACGCCGGTCGATAACGCAAAGCAGTTTGCAGCACTGGCTCAGAAAGCAGTGTCGGACGGCTTTACGGCGTTCAAGTCGATGGCAGTTCCACCCACCATGCCGATTGAAGGCCGAAGACCAGTCAAGGCTGCCGAAGCCTGCGTCGCCGCGATGCGCGATGCCGTCGGGGACAACATCGACATCATGGTCGATTGCCACGCCCGGCCATCGCCCGCCATGGGAATGCAGTTTGCCAAGGCGCTCGATTCCTATGGGCTGTACTTTCTGGAAGAACCCTGCTGGCCCGAGAGTATCGAAGGACTGGCTGCCATCAATGCAGCGGTGACCACGCCGATTGCCACGGGTGAACGCGGCACACACCTGGCTGCGTTTCGTGACCTGTTCGCGGCACATGGCTGCGAGATCTGTCAGATGGATATTACGCACTGTGGCGGCTTTACGGAATCACGTCGCGTCGCCGCACTTGCCGATGCGTATCGAATTGCCCTGGCACCTCACAATCCGCAGGGACCGGTCAGCACTGCCGCGTCGCTGGAATTTGGTTTTTCCCAACCCGGCTACATCATCTGCGAAACGGTTCACAACGATGTCCCATGGCGACAGGACATCGTTGAAGAAGGATTCACGATTGACGCCGCCACCCGCACAGTGACTCCGAACACAAGGCCCGGCCTCGGTATTACGATCAACGAAGAGGAAGTTCGTAAGCACCCGTTTCAACAGGAACTTCCGCAGCGGGTGTTCTACCGCGACGGCGCTGCAGGAGATTGGTAAGACATGCCGTCAACGAACCCTCCGAATTTTCAGCATGCGTCGTTCTATGGTCGCATCGGGATCTCGCGCACCGACATTACGCCGCCGGTCGGCATCTATTCACGCAACTGGGGCGCGGCGAAACACGATGTGGCTGAATCGATTCACCGGTCGTTGACACTCACCGCCTTGACGTTGACGCCGTTGGCGGGCGGTCAGACGTTGATTCTGGTCGATGCGGATCTTGGCTGGTGGAAAACGCCGCAGACGTTTCACAACTTCCAGAAACGGTTGCTTGCAGCGCTGTCACTTGATTCCGCGAATCTGATTTTTGCGCTCAGCCACACCCACGCTGGTCCGCCGTTGATGGAGGCCGACGATTCGCTCCCCGGCAGCGACCTGTTACGGACATGGATGGAGCATGTGTTTGAATCGACGGTCGATGCGATCCGCGAAGCGCAGGAGTCGCAGTTCGAGGCGACTCTGGACTGGCATCAGGGACGATGTGGCCTGGCGGCAGTTCGCGATCTGCCGGACCCTGATCCCGCAAAGAATCGTATCGTGTGTGGCTACAACCCGGCTGGCAAGCCCGATGACACTTTGCTGGTTGGTCGCGTCACGGATGTGACCGGACGGATTCGTGCAACGCTGGTCAACTATGCCTGTCATCCGACAACGCTGGCCTGGGACAACAAAGCCATCTCCCCGGATTACGTCGGAGCGATGCGTGAGACCATTCAGCAGTCCACCGACGCCCCCGCGATGTTCATGCTGGGAGCGTGTGGCGAACTGGCACCGCGTTATCAGTATGTGGGCGACCCGGAAATCGCAGACCATCACGGACGGCAACTGGGCTTCGCGGCGCTGGCGACGTTGCACGGCATGGAACCACCCGGCACACGGCTGGTTTATGCGGAAACAGTCGAGTCCGGTGCTCCCCTCGCTGTCTGGAAACATCAGCCCTGCGACCTGTCTCATAAACTCCATGCGATACAAACGACGGTTGACTTGCCACTGAAGAGCTGGCCATCCGCCGAGGAACTCGAACAGCAGCGATTGGCCTGCAAGGACCGCGCACTGGAAGAACGTCTTCGCCGGAAGCGTGACATTCGCAGCAGCGTCGGCGATGGATCAACATACCGTCTGCCGATCTACGTCTGGTGCATCGGTGATGCGATCCTCGTCGGGAGTTGCTGTGAACCCTATTCTGTGCTGCAACAGGAGCTTCGCCGCCGGTTTCCTGGGCGCACCATTCTGTGTATGAACCTCATCAACGGCTCCATCGGATACCTGCCGCCGGAGGATCTGTATGACAAAGAGATCTATCCCGTCTGGCAGACGCCATTCGATCGCGGGAGCCTTGAAGCGACGATTGAAGCGATGACGTCCGGGATGACTGACCTACTGACAGGATGACGGCCCGACGCTAGCGGGTTGTTGATTTAAGGATTCAAGTAGGGTGTGTGCAGCGTCAGCGGAACACACCAGTCTCACACGCCTTCCCAAAATGGTGCGTTGCGCTCCGCT
>JAYSPO010000221.1:0-3527 GCA_043722015.1 Candidatus Kuenenia sp.
GCCATGAATCGCTTCAGTTGGAGGATTTTCTGCGGCGCCGCGGCGCCAGCGAAGCGGACTCGACCATGGGTTGTCATCGAGCGGTATTTTTCCACGAGAAGTGCTTCAGAAAGCCACATCGTGTAGACAGCTCGCGCAGGTTCGAAGGCTCGATTGCCGTAGCGGACCGCAGCTTCCATTTCGGCAAATCCGGAGAGCGATTCAAAGCTGCGTTGATTGTCCGGCAGTTTCCTGAGTTGATCGAAAAATGCCTCATCGGTAAACGTTGCTGTGGACCAAAACAGCGTGCGTCTTTGCAGCATCAGCTGTGGGTCCTGCCATTGGCTGACATTTTTTCCGTCGTGGTGCGTCATCACCAGCGCGGACTTCAATTCCGCAAAGAGCGCGTCCAGATCAACCGCCGAAAGATCCGCAGATCCCAGCAGTAATCGCAGACGTCCCAGCGCGACTCGTTCCGCGTCGAGGCAAACGAGCCAATTCGTCCAGGTCGAAGTTTGCATGGCCAGGGAGCGGTTGACGTGGATGGCCCGCACGATCTGCTGAACAGCACCTGCGATGTCGCCGTTGTTTTCTCGATGGCGTGCGTCTTCAAGCAGGGCCACGGACAATGCAACGACCGGAGTGTTCGACCACGGAGCCGTCCACATTACCGGGATGGATGGAAACCTGTTCTTTTCAGCAAGTACCGCATCAAATGGTTTCAAAAGATCACGGATAACGTTCGGACCTTTTTCGAGGAACTGCGAGTGACTTAATAATCGTGGTCCCTGGCCCTGGTGCTCCGATACTGGTTCACCGACATACCCGCTCTGCCCGATCATCATATGATGCAATGGGAATTTTTCGATCGCCGCCGCAAATTCGAGCCAGCACTTTGTCTCTTTTGCACTATCGAGTGTGTCCCACTCGGACCACGGCGAGTTTGCCAAAACGGACAGCCCGGCAATCTCAGGCGCACCTGCCGGGTTCTGAAGGTTGTAGACACCGTGTACCGCATTTCCAGGATCGAGTGACACAAGTGCGAACATAGGTTGACATCTCCACGCAAGCAGGCCAAGCAATGGGAATACGACACACGGAAGGACGAGCCACGACGTTTGCCGAATTCGCAGTCGCCAAGTGACGGTGCGATCAATCCACTCCCGAGCTGTTGTGGCTGAGGCCAGCAACAGGCAAATCGGAATCGGGACGAGCGCGATCCAGACTGGCCAGTCCTTCGGGATGACACTGAGGAACAGAACCGCAGCGGCGATTGTGCCGACGAACGAAGCCGCGAACGCGATGATCTGTCGCCGAATCCAACACGCCGTGAGCTGGCCAAGACTGAACAGCCCGAACACTGCGGCAAGACACACGCCGGCCTGGAGCCAGTGATCTGCAGAAGCTGATGGACTATCGTGTCGTCCCAATGGTCGACCAAACTCCGGGACTCGCAGTAAGTCGATGATGTTCAGGATACGGGTCCCAGGACTTTGCGATGATTCGACCGGGCTGGCGAATGGAATGACAGCATCCATTGTGATCACTGCTAATCCCACGACGCACATTACCAGCAGCCACGTGAATATCTTGGCGATCCAGATCTGCAGCGGATGGACGCCCATATTTGCGAGGAGCAGGACACACCCCGATCGCTGATCCTCCCGCATCGTGCGCTGTCCGCATTCGTGAATGAACACGAGCAGAAACATGAACGGCCAGAGATATCCTCCGTTGCTGAAATATCGCCCCACACAAATAATCGCACCAATCGTCAGCCATGTCATGGCAAAGGGGGCCGCCGAACGGCATTCCCGCCATGTCAGCATACTCATGCCTCGTCGCAGCGTCAGCGGCTGCGCGACGATTCGTCTCAGCCAGCCGTGCCAGAACCAGGCGAATGCAGGAATACGACGCGCAGAGAAATCCCCGGCCGCCTCCGGCATCGCCCAGCGTCGCGGCAAGCGTCCCAGATGCCACGGCCGCGACAGAAAAACAGTGGAGATTACCATCAGGATTGCCGCCACACCCGCGATCCACGGCGCGATAATTCCCAGTTGGTACTGATGCACGTCCGATGTGATCGAAAACGCGGTGATCATGATTCCGAGCACGACAACCACCGTAGCTCCGACCGCAGAAAAAATGCTTCGCGCATTCAGCGACGCGAACATCCCGGACGCAAAAACCAGTGCGAGGAATGCCGCAGCATAAAGCATTTCGCCATCCTGCCACGAAACAGCATTGAAGTCCGACTTTCCAGCGACCGGACTTTGAAATCCAAAAGGCCGAATCCCGGAAGCGAGGAGGATCTCGAAGACGGCCCGCAGCATGAATTCGAGAGCGGTACTCAGCACCAGCATCGCCAGGCACAGAGTTATGCACCCAGCGACAATCGTGGTGATCTTCGCCGACATGAGTGACGATGTACGACACGGCAGCATGCGCAGCAGGTTTGACGTCTTGTCATCTTCTTCTCCTGCAAAGGCAATCGTGGCTGCGGCCACCAGGAAGCAGATTGGTATCATCAGAACTACAGGCGCGGCATCGAGCACGGACGTTTCATTGAAGATGAAAATGAGATGCAGTGCCAGCCAGCCCAGCAGCAGCACAGTCCACAGCATCCGCTGAGCCCGGTACTCTTTCCACATCAGACGAGTGAAGGTGGTGTTCATGGCGATGATCCGTATGGATTTGAGATTTGAGATTTGAGATTCCAAATTGCGTAGCGAAAAGTCATTTCTCCACAGACACCGGGTCGGAGGGGGACGAATGAAGTGCCGTCTGTTGAGTCCGATTTTGCCGCAACAGCGTCAGCAGAATCTCTTCCAGGGACGGCTTGCGGACAATTGCTTGCGGCAGTTCCTGTGACCGGCAGAGGTCGGCCAGTCGGCCTGCGTCCAACTGACGTACCAGCCAGATGTGTTCATGCCCCCAGGCAACATGCGCTACGACAGTTCCTGGCATCGCAGGGGGAGTGGAATTGGCCGACGGCAGGCTCAACGCGACCTCGGTCACTGACTGCTTCAGTTCGTCCAGTCGTTCGTGTGCAATAACTTTGCCGTTCATCAGCACGATCACGTCGTCGGCCACGCGTTCCACTTCTCCGACCTGATGACTGGAAAGCAGCACCGATCGGCCTTCTGCGGCGACATCGATCATGCTTTCCAGAAATTCCCGCCGCACTAATGGGTCGAGCCCCGATGTTGGTTCGTCCATGATCAGCAGCTGCGGTCGATGTGCCATAGCAAGTGACAGTGCCACTTTGGCACGAGTCCCTTTGGATAGTCCCTTGATCTTCTGTTTTCGGTCGAGATCAAATCGCTTCGCGAGCTTGTCGTATTCAGGCTGGTAGCCCGTTGGGTAGAAGCCGGCCGCGAACCAGCCGATTTCTTCCACCGTCATCCATTCATACAGCGGTGGAGCATCTGAAACGTAGCCGACGCGCGATCGAATCTCCAGCGCGTGCGTTTTGGGATTCATATCCAGCACATTGATGTCGCCTTTGTCAGGCTGTTCGAATCCCAGCAGCAACCGAATCGCAGTAC
>JAYSPO010000222.1:0-2231 GCA_043722015.1 Candidatus Kuenenia sp.
ACCGGACGGTCGATGCATGTGCATGAACTTCGAGTCGATGCGATCCTTCAGTCTCCACCAGTGAGCGCCGATGCCGGAGAACCACTTCCATTGCGCAATTGCTCGACCATCACCGGTTGCCAGCAACCGCAGAAAATCCCGCTGCGGCTGGTACGCGATCAGACCACGACCATCCAGACTGCAATTCAGATTCTGCCACAGAATCGGTCCCTGTCGCACAGCGTAGACGCCGGCGCGGTCGAACGTTTCACTGTCCATGTCGGCAGAATCGCCAACGACAAAAACGGACGGATCACCCACTGATTGCAGCGTGTTGTGAACTCGCAGAAATCCCGAAGCCGACTTTGGCAGGCTCACCTGCTCCAACAAGGGAGGAGGACAGGCACCAGTAACCCAGATCACCACATCGGCCGTCAGAATGCCGCCGTCATCAAGTGTCAGGTCCAGACCACTGAGTCCGATCACACGGCCACCGTGGCGGACGTCGATGCCGCGTCGTTGCAGTTCGCGTTCGACGACCTGAATCGTACGAGGTCGGAAGCCTGTGAGAATCTGCGAATTCGCATCGACCAGTGTGATCTGCGGGGTGCCGCCAGCTTTCCGAATTCTGTGCTCCACACAAAATGCCACTTCCACCCCCGCTGCGCCCCCGCCGACAATCGCGATTCTGACAGGAACATTACCGGTCTGACGGATCGCGGAATCCAATCTCGGCACCGCCGTAAACATGGGCTTGAGTGACACAAAGCCGGGATGTGTCTTCAGTTGCTCCATCTGAAGGGGCACTGATCCCACACCGATACAGGCAACGTCGTAAGCGACCGGCGGACGCTCGCGAAAACGTACTTCTTTCCGTACGGCATCCAGCGCGATGGCTTCATCAATGAGTAGTTCCACACCCGCAGTTCTGGTCAGGCGATGCAGATCGATTTCCATGTCGGAAGGATCGTATAGTCCGGCGAGCGTACCCGGCAACATGCCGCTGTAAGTAGCGCAGGGGAACGGCGAAATCAATGTCAGACTGGCATCTGCAATCGGCTGCTGCATCCACATTCGCACAATATGCAGATTCGTGTGCCCGGCACCGACCAGCAGAATTCGTCGAGTTGCCAGCCGCACGCGAAAACCTCACAGGCGATACTTCGCCACGGAATGATATGACCTGGCACTCAATTGCAACGTGAGTCAGCAAGACCCGTTTCTGGCATTGGACAATCAATACGGGCAACGGGGGGCTAAACACGAACCTGCCACTCAAAGGTTGTAGGAACATTTGCCGTAAGCTGCAAGCAACGACACCGGTCCGCAACAATCCTAGGCCGGGCTTTGCCCGCAACCAATAGTTGCCCGTCATTTCTGTAGCCTGGACATTCACGTCCGAGATGTTGGCCGGGCACCGCCGCAATATCGAACGGCTGCAATAGCATATTGACTTTCGCTTCGACCGTGTTTCATGGTCATGCCAAACCAAGCCGCAGGCCGGAATCGGGAAAGATTCGTTCGGTCTGCCGCTGCTTTCTCGGACGCGGTCTGGCGAACTTTCTTGA
Source organism: Candidatus Kuenenia sp. (assembly GCA_043722015.1). Classification (GTDB taxonomy): domain Bacteria; phylum Planctomycetota; class Planctomycetia; order Planctomycetales; family Planctomycetaceae; genus SXXK01. Next base: position 1,548 of record JAYSPO010000222.1, read on the forward strand.
ATTCCGGGGCACGCCGCATTGCGTCCCCCACGGCGGCAATCGTGCGGAATGGTGAGAGTGCCGGATGGAATGGCTGTTCCTGCAATTCCGCCAGCCTGCTCCGAAATCGCCCCACCAACATGGAATACAACCCTGTAGTGGCCCAGAACACTGCGATCCAATCAAACATCACGACTCATAAACCTGAACCAGAAGCGTCACAACGGGCGGCATCTGGAGCCAGGTCCGGCGGCGCTTGCTTGTATGCCTGATGACATAGCCCGAATCAAGGAGCAGGAGAATTCACTGGGCGAAGTTCCAGCGCTCCCTTGGCCATGTCGCGGTATCATCGGAGTTTTCGTAAATCAGCATTCCCATCTGTTCGGCCACCCAGGTCGTGGATTTGTCATCTGGTTCGTCAGCATCGTAGGGCGAGATTTCCGTCCGGAATTGTTGGGCCGAAGAACCTCCAGCCATGTAAGTCCGAATCAGTTGTGCAAGATGCTCCCGACCGAAGTCCGGTTTTCGAACGTCCACGTCACCCTGACAAGTCAGCGAGACAGCGTAGGGATTCTCGTCAGTGGTCGTGTTTGGCTGTGTCATACGATGGAGTGTCGTTTCAGACAATTGGCGGACTGTGAGCAGGCGACTTTTTCGACTGTCCCAGATTCGTCTTAACGACCCCATCCAGCTCGGGGACTGTCG
>JAYSPO010000223.1:0-1221 GCA_043722015.1 Candidatus Kuenenia sp.
GAGCATTGTGTAGAGTTTGCGGAATGTGGGCTATTATCGGTGGCAGGTCTTGGTGGACAGTTTCATTGGGGGCAGGCAAATGGCACGGACAAATCGGCGGGATGTGTTGGCGGCGGGCGAGATTCAGGTGGTGCACTGCATCAATCGATGCGTGCGGCGGGCGTATCTCTGCGGACAAGATCCGGTCACCGGGACTGATTACGAACACCGACGGGAACTCATCCGTCAACGGCTGGAATTTCTGGCGGGAATCATGGGGATTGAGGTACTGGGCTATTCGGTCATGAGTAATCATTTCCACTGTATTTTACGCAGCCGATATGATGTCGTGGAGACATGGTCGGATGAGGACGTGGCTCGAAAGTGGTGGCTGTTGTGTCCGGCTCGCAAGACGAAAGAAGGCCTTCCTGCCGAACCGACTGAGTTTGAATTGAACTCGATTCGCAACGACGCAAGGGGTCTGAAGGAAAAGCGCGTTCGGCTGTCGAGCATTTCATGGTTCATGCGGTTCCTGTCAGAGCGAGTTGCAAAAATCGCGAACAAACAAGACCAATGTTCAGGCCGCTTTTGGGAGGGTCGATTTCGCGGACAGATTTTGCTGGATAGTGCCGCGATTCTGGCCTGTATGCAGTATGTCGATTTGAATCCCGTACGAGCGAATATTGCCACAAGTCCTGAGTCCAGTGATTTCACGAGTGCCCAGGACCGCATCGTGGATTTGCAGACGGCGGAAGAAGTTTCGACTCCTGATGCTCAGGACAACCGCATTGAATACGGTGAGCGTGCTGGTTGGCTGGCTCCGATACCGCTGGAGCCGAAACGGCAGGCTGTGCGTGCGAAGACCCCCGTTCGTCGAGCGTCGAACAAGGGTTGTCTGTCGATGGGACTTGGTGATTATCTGCAACTGCTGGACTGGACAGGTCGTCAGATTCGCAGCGACAAACGCGGCGCGATGCCGGCGAATCTGGAACCACTGTTCGAGCGTCTTGGGATCTCGACGGAACTGTGGGTTGACTGCGTCGTGAATTTCCGGAAATGGTTCCGTTCGAGTGTCGGTCGTCCGAAGTCCATGGAGGCCGCCGCCGAAACACGCGGCCACAACCGAGCCATCAGCATCAACTCCGCCCGCCGAGCATTCACCTAAACCCGTGTTCGAGGCAGATCCCCAATGCTGCCTCCTTTATGCAGACGTACATATTAAGATGGATGGCCCAGTTACTT
>JAYSPO010000224.1:0-2932 GCA_043722015.1 Candidatus Kuenenia sp.
TTGGAACAACCCCACAACTCGTCGCCCCGGACTGGAACAAAGGGGCTAACAAGAAGATCCAGCCGAGTTGGCGTCGGCGGTTTCTCACATGGCAAGTCAGTCGCGCCAACCAGCTGATCTTGGTCGTTCGCCTCGACGGAATGAAAGTACTGCAATGGACCGCGAATCAATACCCGCAGACGTCAAACGTGCGGTGCTCGTTGAAGCTGGACATCGTTGCGCAATCCCTACTTGCCGCGCAACAACTATCGAGATTGCGCATATCGTTCCATGGGCCACTTCACACGACAACTCGTTTGAAAATCTAATTGCGCTGTGCCCGAACTGTCATACGCGATTTGATCAGAAGAAGGATATCGACCGCATTTCCGTCAAGATGTATAAACACAATCTAGGAATACTGAACTACCGTTACGGGGAATTTGAACGACGACTTTTTGAGATCCTTGCAACGACAGCCGACCGGGTTTTTGTACTGGGTGCAGGAGGTGATGTGCTCGTCGCAAACGCAGTAAAAGATGGCTTCTTTGAGGACAAGAAGGTTGAGGGAATGGGCCTCTTGGTTAAAGGCAGCGACGGTTTTGAGAGAAACTTCCCCATGACATTCACATATTGGGTTACCGATTCTGGCGTCGAGTTCGTTCGTCGTTTCGCGACGGGAATTGACATCGCGTGACGTGACGGCGAACAAAGCGATGTGTAGGCGAAAAAGGGGACATTGTACTTATTTGTTAAAGTACCAGCTTTTTTTGTGTCCCTTTTTGTAGATTCGACTGCACCCATTCAGTAAAGGCGATTACGTTTGGCGAACGTTCAGGCGTCCGCAGCTTTACCCAGTAATTCCATTGCAGAACGCAGTTCCTCTGCGATCCGATCTGCCAATGGCGGCGAATCTGTTGCCGTTTCACCAGGCATTACAGGCCAGGTGTAGGTTTCCACTTCCAGGTGCGGGGCGTATGTGAGCGTTGCGACTTTCCGTAGCGCAGCAGCAAGATCTTCGCGTGTTGTGGTCAGCGCACCGAGTGTTTCTGCAAAAATCGGTACATGGAAATGCACCCGCCAGCTTGCCGCGCGCATAAATTCGTCTGCGGGCTGACGTTGAATATCTTTCAACGTCAGGTCCAGTCGCTGCTCGATCCGCCCGTCGGCAAATCTAGCGTACGTCTGATGCAGGTAGCGGGGCTCCACGAACTGCCGAAGAGCTTGTCGGCCTGCTGCGTTCTCGGACGGGTTCAGCAGTTCCACCGCATTGGTGATGTGGACCTTGTTGATACGAATCCCGCGCTGGACAAACTGCTCGATCGATTCTGCAACATCTTCAAATTCCACTGCCTGATGGCAGACGTCAAAACAGACTCCGATGTACTCGCGAACCAACGGCTCACAGTCCAGTGCTTCCGCCTGAGCAAAAAGACGCTCTAACACAGGCAATGTCCATGCTGCGGTGCCGGACATGTCGCACATCGGTTCCGGTTCCAGTCCCAACCGAATACGGCGACCGGTTGTTTCAAACAGGTGATGCAGATACTTTGCCAGGCGAATCAAATGACTAAAGCAGACGGCGTGAAAATCGGCATCCCGTGGATTCATGCGACCGCCCAGCGGAACGGTTGACAGACTTCCTTCACCGCCCTCCGGCAGGAGTTGCCCCAGAATCGCCGCGCATTGTTCGGTATAGTTGATGCGTTCAAACGAGGCCCAGTCGGGCAGATAAACCTGTTCCTTGACTCGTTCGCTGTGAAAATCGCCATACGGAAATGTGTTCAGCGTGTAACAGCACAAGTCATGCTGCCACAACACTTGAGCCAGCTGTTCCATCTGATCGGAGTTTTCCGTCAGCTCACGTACGACGCTGGCGGACAACCACAGGCCCGCCGCCATTGGAAAATCCAACTGCCTCTGCACCTCGGCCGAGTACGTTGTCAGTCCATCAATGACCTCCGCCACTGTTCGTCCGGGATGAACATTAGTGCAGTAACTGAGTGGCAGACGGGAAAGTGTCATGGAGAATGGAACCGATCATTGGAGCCGAGCGACAGGAACGATTGAGTAAAAAAATCGGGATGGCCGTGCATGCCAGCTTCAGGGTCTGAACTCGCTCTCGATCCGTCCCCGGATTTCATCGCGCACCCGTCGGAATTCCGCCATCTGTTCTACATCCGAACCTGTCGCATGAAACGGATCATCAAACGGCCACTGCCAACGCTCGACGTTTGCCGGAAATACGGGGCAGTTTTCATCCGCCGTCGAGCAGACACCGATGACGACATCGGGCGGCGTTCCCTGAGGTGGAAGAAAATCACGAATCGACTTGCTCACCTGGCTGGAAATATCAATGCCACATTCCGCCATGGCTGCTACCGCTCGCGGATGCACGTAACCCGCCGGCTTTGCACCTGCGGAGAGCGATTCATATCGATCGCCATACAGATGCCGCAGAAATCCTTCCGCCATCTGACTGCGACAGGAGTTTCCCGTGCAGAGAAAAAGAATTCGTTGACGAGCCGTCATAGGCCAGATACCGTTCAATCGCGGGGAGACAGAGAACCTTCGAATTTGCGGATGATATGGCATCAGAGCTACGTGCGCCAAACGTGTCGCACATCGCAGGATGGACATCCAGGTCCGTTGGCAGTCGAGCCTCCGGCGCCACTATGGTTTCTGCTTGTCCTCGAAGAAATTGTAAGTCTGGCTGTTGGTGGCGGTGGCTTGCCGTTAAACGATGACGACGATAGTCCCCGAGGCAGATGGCGTTGTATACTCCGCGCGGTCATGTGTGCGACAATTGGCGAGCGGCATGCGTCAGCTTGCCGGTACAAAAACGAGGTACCGGAGGGCTCACGCCGCTCCGCTCGCCGGACCCATTTCCGGCCGCGCGGAGTACCGCTCGTGTCGGTCGCTTTCTCAGCCCACCGATCCGGACATGGCATGC
>JAYSPO010000225.1:0-1943 GCA_043722015.1 Candidatus Kuenenia sp.
TCGTGGCTAGAAAAAAGTCCTGATTGCTCGCGTAGTCAAATGAATTCCAGATGCTTCAATCCCAGTGAATAAGCGGGCCATTGTTTTTCAAACCCCTGCCAAAGTACTAGTCCCACCACCATGAGGGATTCTGATGCGAACGAACGGGTGTTTCAAGGGTCGCCGCATCTGACGCTGGTTTTGCGTCAGCAAGAATTTTGCGTGGCGTCACACTGACGCCGCCGGCAATCAGCCCGAGCACGGTCCGCGAACCAGCCATGCGGACCTTGACAATCGACGGTGTTTCTTTCGGAATACCGAACTCCTGCACTGCCAGACGCTGCTCTTGTTTGAGCACAATCGGTTGCCAGTGCAGACGTCCTGCAGCACGGGATTGTTCAAGCACCGCCGACGTTACGAGTAGATCGACCAGGTTCTGCAACTGAGCGATCGCGGGAACCTTCTCCGCCAGATCCGGAATCTTCTCCGTAAATTGCTGTGCGTATTTCTCGAGACTCACATGCGTGGATGGAGCGTCCTGACGATTGCCGTTCGCATCCACGATTTCATCCTGAGCACTCACCTGCAGACGCGGCCCTGAAAGTTGCCAGGCCGTCTGCTGGTCGTTCGTTTCGATCGCATCGTAGCGCGGCGAAAACCACCAGCGGCGCAGGGAGTCCGCATTTGGCCGCATCATGCTGAGATAACTTTTGAAACCACGGACCTGTGGATTCTCGTCGCCCGTTGTCAGACGCTTCAACGCATAATCCGCTTCGACGAGCGATGCTGCCATGTGGCTGGACTCCGGAACACCAAAGACTGTCACGTTCCAGTGCCCCAGGACACCGCCAATCTGCTGAAAGCCTCGTTGCGCATCTGCGGCACTGGTGGCACTTGTGTTTTGTCCGAGAAGTTGCTGCGTGCTTGCGAGACGACCAGGTTCCGGATCGAACGAACAACCGAACGTCGCACGACTGTCTGCCGTGCGAAGTGCGACCAGAAGATCGTCGAGGCACAACACAGGGCGGTGGCTGACAATGCCCACAACACGACCGTCAGGCTGCCTGGCAAAGCCCTCGGCAGGGCCCGCGATGATCGCATCACGACCTTCATCCGCGATGAAGATAAAATTAATTCGAGTGAGACCGGCCAGATTCAGAATCGCGTCCGGCAGCGGTTGGCCGGCCGTCAGCAGTCGGTCGATCTCCGCATCCAGATCTCGAAGAGAAATCTTCCGCAGCTCGCTGGGATGATTCAGTTCAGTCGGCAAACTTTTCGCTGCAGAAGTCTCGAGCCGTTTCTGGAGTTCACGGGCATTCAGTACGGCAGTCACGGATTTTTCAACAAGTCCGCTGGCATTAATTCGAATGCCCCCGACCCCGCCATTTCCATTGCCACCACCACCCTGACCGCCACCACCGCCGTTGTTCTGCCCCAGGCCGATGCACGGGACGAGTACCAGCAACAGGATTTGAGCGAGTGGAACAACGCAGGTACGTAGAGAGCGATACATGGCAGGAATTCCCAGCGAAAAACAGAACATCATTTTCTGATTCTACGGTTGGGAACGGCAAAGTGCAAAGACGCCTGCAAAGCTGATCTTGATTCGGTCTCTGGGGACCTGACCAGAGTCAAGTGCGTGGGAAAAGGAATCGCAGCAGGAGATGCAGGAGTTCTTAGGATCGACTGTCCCAGATTCAACTACGCGACCCCATCCAGCTCGTCTGGATGGTGAAGTAGATGGAGAGCTAAAGGGCTTCAAATCAAATCCCACCCATTCTTCCCGCATTGCCGCCGCAGGCGGCAATGCGGGAAGAATAGGTGGGGTCGAGAGATGTTGCACGGCTAGATCTCCATCTACTTCACCATTCAAGCGAGCTGGATGGGGTCGCGTAGTTGAATCTGGGACAGTCGTACTAGTGTAGTGTCGCCTTCAGATGGGAATTTATCATCTCGAACCCTAT
>JAYSPO010000226.1:0-2132 GCA_043722015.1 Candidatus Kuenenia sp.
ATAGGGTTCGAGATGATAAATTCCCATCTGAAGGCGACACTACACTAGTACGACTGTCCCAGATTCAACTACGCGACCCCATCCAGCTCGCTTGAATGGAAGTAGATGGAGATCTAGCCGTGCAACATCTCTCGACCCCACCTATTCTTCCCGCATAGCCGCCTGCGGCGGCAATGCGGGAAGAATGGGTGGGAATTGATTGGGGGCCCTTTAGCTCTCCATCTACTTCACCAACGGCACGAGGCCGTTGGGGTCGAATCTGGGACAGTCGAACTAGTGCTCCACGTCGCCGTGTGGCCGTCCTTTCGACCTCGATTTGTCGCTGGTCGCGGCGGGGCCCGCGAAGTCCTGCTCGGCAAGCAGGACCTACCGAAGTCAGCGAATGCACCCGCTGACTGCTATTGCGCCATCAAGTACTTGAACAATTCGATCCGTTCGCGATCATTCAGCGTCTTCAACAGGCCCTCGGGCATGAAGGTGTTCGCAGACGTTTTTGTTTCTTCGATGTCTTCCCTGGCCACCGTAACACTGTCGGTGAGAGTCCGAACCGTGATCGACGAATCGGATTCTTTTTCAATCAGCCCTGTGATGACTCGCCCTTCTTTCGTCACGATGATACGAGCCTGGAAGTCGCGACCGATGACGGCATTGGGGGTCGATCACGTTTTCGACAAGATAGTCAATGCCCCTCGAGCCGGAACCAGACAGTTTGGGGCCGAGTGCCTGACCCTGTTGACCTGTTCCGGCAGAAAGAACCTACTTTCACAATTCATGTTGCCAGCCCGCCACGTTCATGGCCTGACCGTTTCCGGACGAATCAATCAGCCGCACTCCTGAACCGGTTGTCACGCGACCGATTTGAAACAGCGCGACAGCAGCTTCGTTGGCATCGGCCTGCAATTTCATGGATGCGGATTCACAAACAGTAAACAGCAATTCGAAATCTTCGCCGTCGCCCAGGGCGGCTGCCAGTCGCGTGTCAGACGGCCATTCTGCAGGCACATCAGAATGAATGGGAATCATCGAAGTGTAAATCTCCGCCGCAGTTCCGCTTGCTTCCATCATGCGATGCAGGTCAATTGACAATCCGTCGGAAAGATCCAGCATCGCACGCACTTCGACTGTACGCGACAACCACTCGGAAATCTGCAGTCGCGGCATGAAAGTCCGATGGCGGCCGCTCTGTAGACTTCCGCCAAGTGGACCGGTCACAAAAACTGCGTCTCCGGGCCGTGCGTCTGAGCGAAGAAATGGTCGGCCTGAAAACGGGACGCCTGTCAGGCAGACGTTGATCGCAAACGGGCCGTTCCAGGAATTTGTATCACCGCCGGCAAGGGAGAACTGAAACTCGTCCGTCATCTGCTGAATGCCTCGATACAACTCACGCAGAAAATCGGGCGATGCCTGAAGGCGAGCGCGAGGCAGAGCCAAGGACACGAACGCTGCGGTCGGTCTGCATCCCATCGCCGCGAGATCACTCAGATTGACCGCCACCGCCTTGCGGCCAGCCAGAAACGGACTCGTCGCATTGAGGTCAAAATGCACACCGTCCAGCAATAGATCCGTAACGATCACCTGTTGCGAGTCTGCGGCCACATCCAGCACGGCACCGTCGTCGCCAATGCCGATTTTCACCGGAGGCAATATCGGAAACTGCGCCTGCAGGTCGCGGATGAATTGTCGCTCGGTCGTCAATTGCGGAAGTCCGGATTACGGCTGCATCGGCATTTGCAGCATGACTCGTTTGCCGCTGCGAACCACATCGACCGGGACTTTATCTCCCGGAGCGTGCTGTGTGACTCCGTAACGCAATACTGCAGAATCTGTCAGCAGACCACTTTGTCCATCGTACTTCACGACGACGTCGTCTTTTTGAAATCCAGCATTTTTTGCTGCCGCATGTGGCCCATACTGACCAACGTGTTTGACCCGCAATGCCATGCCATCGACCGGAATCCCGTCCTTGCCGCGTTCGTCGTTGGCCACAGGTTCAAGGACCAGACCACCGGTCACCATCCGCCGCAGACCCCATGCACTCACACGCCACGAAATGTCGTCAAGTTCCTTCCATCCGGCCGGCAGACTGACCGTGAGTTCCGCCTGCGTTCCATCGCGATCGACAACTGCTTTCA
>JAYSPO010000227.1:0-2079 GCA_043722015.1 Candidatus Kuenenia sp.
ATCGCGCCGAGCCTGAACGTGAATGCGATTGTCGTGAGTGGCGACTTCACCCAGCGGGCGAAACAAGTCCAGTTTGAACAGGCACGGGACTTTCTGGGACGATTGCCCAACGTCCCGCGACTCTGCGTTCCCGGAAATCATGACGTGCCCCTCTACCGCTTGAAGGAACGATTCTTCGATCCTCACGGACTTTACAAAGAATTCATTTCCACGGAACTGAATCCGGTACTCTTCCTGGATCACGCCGTCATCGTTGGCCTTGACTCAACCGCCCCAAGGTCCGCGATCAGCAATGGCCGAATCTATGAGTGGCAGCTGGAGACGACAGAAAGGATCTTCGCCGAAGCCCCTGTCGGCGCTGCCAGAATTGTCGTGGCTCACCATCACTTCGCCCCGGCCCCCGACACTCTGAATGACCGAGCCATGCCGCAGGCAGAACGCGCCGTGATACGATTTGTGGAGGATAAGGTGGACATGATTCTGGGCGGTCATCTGCACCGGGCCTACATCGGTAACACACTCGATTTCTATCCCGGCGTGCATCGCGAACGAGGAATTGTCATTGTCCAGTCCGGGACGTCAACCTCCCGTCGAGGTCGTGGCCGAGAGCGCGAAAAAAACAGTTTCAACGTGATTGATATCGATGCCGATACCATGAAAATCACGCACTACATGTACTTCAGTGCGGAAGCAGGATTTGTCCCCGAAAGCCGACACCTTTTCCCTCGCGGACTGCGGCAGCTTCCTGCCGAATCAGATCCTTAAACTTCTTTCGCATGCAAGACAAATCTCAATGAAGCTCGTTAAGGTGACTGCCGCCGCCCATGTTCCATGTCCAAGAGATTCACCGGAAACCGGCCAACTGCCGAAAGACTGCTGAGCCACAAAGTACTCCGCTTCGACAACGCCTCCTGGCCACACGACGGACATGAATGTCCATCCTACGCAGCGAAACAGTCAGTCCACTCTGGAATGCACTACTCCGTTTGCCAGCCGCGTGATCAGTTGCGCGCCGGTTGACACCTGGTCGGCATCTCGCAAGACCTGACCATCGGTCGTCTGAGTCAGCGAGAAGCCTCGAGATAAGACCTGCAGTGGGCTCAGCGCGTGCAGTGAGGCGGCCGTTCGGGCGACGGTTTGCTGGCGGCGTTCAACGAACAATTTCATAGCCGTCACGACACGTTGTCCCAGCTCGTCGCACGACATCCGACGCTGATCAATGAGCGTCATGGGCCGCTGCAATACCGATCGAGCTTCAATCGCGCTCAATTGCAGTCGCACGCGTTCCACACCGTTACGGAGCACTTGCCGCATTCGCTGAGCTGTCTGTTGCAGAGAGTCTTTGAGTTCCTGCACGGACGGTACGACAAATTCACCGGCTTCACTGGGAGTCAGCGCGCGACGGTCGGCAACAAGATCGGCGATCGAAACATCGATCTCATGTCCGACGGCACTGATCACCGGTACGCGACACGCCACGATTGCGCGGGCGACTTTTTCTTCATTGAAGCACCACATGTCTTCCAGACTTCCACCACCGCGACCGGCGATCACGACATCGACGTCTGAAATGCGATGCACGTTTCGCAACGCCTTCACAATGTCGTCAGCAGCCCCTTCGCCCTGAACGCGGACGGGCACCACGATGATTCGAGCCGCCGGCCAACGACGTGTGATCACCTGAATCATGTCGCGAACCGCAGCGCTCGACGGGCTGGTAATCAGCGCGATGCGTTTAGGGATGCGTGGAATCGGACGCTTTCGAGCTTCGTCAAACAATCCTTCCGCGGCCAGCTTGTCGCGTAACTGGCGAAACGCCATTTCCAGTGCACCGACGCCCTGGGGCATCAGGTTCGTAATCACGAACTGGCAGGTTCCACGAGCGACATAGACCTGCAATGATCCGGTCGCCAGAACTTTCATCCCATCCTTCGGCACAAATTTGATCCGCGCGGCAGCACTCCGCCAGATAACAGCGCTGATCTCGGACGTCTCATCCTTGAGCGTCAGGTACCAATGCCCGGCGGGACTCATGCGGCAATTCGAGATTTCCCCCTCAACACTGCATGGCGGCAATGC
>JAYSPO010000228.1:0-1835 GCA_043722015.1 Candidatus Kuenenia sp.
CCCTCCGAGATGAGCTACAGTTCCAATCAATAATTGTTCCCTATGTCGTTGACACGGAGGGCTGACGCCCTGCCGCTCGCCTTTTGAAAGATACCCCCATGACAACCAAAAATTTTTGCGGACGCACCCGCCGTGAAATGCTGTGGCAGACTGGTTCCGGATTTGCCGGGCTGGCGTTAACGGCGATGATGAACCGTGATGGCTTTCTGAACAACCAGGCAGTCGCCGCCGATGGTGTAACAGAATTCAGAAATCCGCTGGCTCCGAAAGAGCCGCACTTCGCCCCGAAAGCGAAGAACGTAATTTTCCTGTATATGTACGGCGGACCAAGTCAGGTCGATACATTTGACTACAAACCATCGATGTACGGCATGGATGGTAAGACGATGGAAGTCAAGACTTTTGGTCGCGGCGGACATCGCAATCAGGGTCGTATTGTGGAGCCTCGCTGGAAATTTAAGCAGTACGGCGAATGCGGCAAGTGGATCAGCGACCTGTTTCCTCATCTGGGCACTTGTGCTGACGACATCGCGTTTGTGCACTCGATGACGGCAGATTCACCGATTCACGGATCAGCCATGCTGATGATGAACTCCGGCAGAGTTCTCAGCGGGCATCCCTGCATCGGTTCGTGGGCAAACTACGGGCTCGGCAGCGTGAACGAAGATCTGCCGGGGTTCGTGGTGATGCTGGATCCACGCGGAGGCCCGATCAGTGGCTCGAAGAACTGGAGCAGCGGCTACATGCCGGCGACGTATCAGGCCACCGTTATGCGTTCCGGCAAGAATCCGATTCTGGACCTGACGCCGCCTTCGGAACTGGCAGGCGATTCACAACGCCGTCTGCTGGACACGCTGCGTCAGTACAACGAAGACCACTACGCTTCGCGTTCCGACAACAGCAACCTCGCCGCGCGCATTGCGAGCTACGAACTGGCGTACAAGATGCAGTCGCAGGCTCCGGAAGCTGTGGACATTTCGCAGGAGACCGAAGCGACGCAGGAACAATATGGTCTGACGGATCCAAAAAGCGAAAAATTCGGGCGTCAATGTCTGCTCGCTCGACGTCTTGTCGAACGTGGCGTCCGCTTCGTCCAGATTTACTCCGGCGGTGCCCACAACGACGATAACTGGGACGCGCATTCCGAGATGGAAAGCAACCACAATCTGCACGCCGGGGAAACAGACAAACCAATCGCCGGGCTGATCAGAGATCTCAAAGAGCGTGGCCTGCTCAAGGACACGCTCATCGTGTGGGGCGGTGAATTCGGACGTCAACCGACCGCAGAATACGCCACTGGCAGCGGGCGCGATCACAACAGCTACGGGTTCACCGTCTGGATGGCCGGCGGCGGGATTAAGGGCGGCACTACCGTCGGAGCCACCGACGAAATCGGGAGCAAGGCCGTGGAAGACGTATTCCATGTCCGGCACATGCACGCCACGATCCTGACACAGCTCGGCCTCAGTCCGGAAAAACTCACCTACTTCTTCGGCGGTCTGAACAACTCTCTCGTCGGGGTCGAAGGCGCGCAGCCGATGTGGAAGATCATTTCTTAGGGCTTAAAAGGGTCCGGAACAATATTGCGGAGCACCCTCTGGGCCATTTGGCTATTAGTGCCTGACTCAAAAACCGTGAGCCGCAAGGCGCTAGTGGGTTGTTGATTTAGTCGGTTTATCAGCCGCCGGGCGCTAGCCCCCGGTTATTTTTGCAGTGTTTTTGTACCGAAAACCGGACGCTAGCGGACTGTTGATTTAGTCCCAATTCTGTTCGTAGTCCCGGCTTCAGCCGGAATTCGCTGGCGGTTCCGGCAAAAAAACCGCCTGAAGGCGGAA
>JAYSPO010000229.1:0-2926 GCA_043722015.1 Candidatus Kuenenia sp.
TCAAAAGCCTCCGGCGTTTCATCGGACCGGAATGCGTCCAGTTCTTCCTGCGTCGGCGGCAGTCCGATCACGTCGAAGGTGACTCGTCGCAGCCATGTATTTCGATCTGCCTCGGAGTTTGGCCCAAGGTTGTGTGCCTGCAGTTGTTTCAGCACAAACGCATCAATGGGTCGTCGAATCCACGCGCTGTTCAGCTCTGGAGGATCAAGATGCGGCAGAGGCTGAAACGACCAGAACTTTCGCCCGGCAACCAGATCGATCTGACTGGTGTGCGGACGTGGTTTCGATTTGTACTCCGGTAAGGTCGCACCATCACGAATCCATCGCTGCAGGACGGCAAGTTCTTCGTCCGGCAACTTCCCGTCCGGCGGCATCTGCAGGTCCGGATCGTTGTAGTGCAGGACGCGGAACAGCAATCCGTCCGGCGGCGTCGCTTCCGAAAACATCGATCCGCGACTTCCTCCGGCAGCGATGCCTTCCGCCGTCTCCATGATCAACGCACCGTTCTCAGCGCCGGTCTTCGTGGAGTGACATTCGTAGCAGCGCTTTGCCAACAGCGGTCGCACCTGCGATTCGAAAAACGTGACGCGATCTGTTGTGGATGCCGGTTGGTCAACGATGTCGTCGTCAGCGATCGCTGCTGACACAAATGCCAGGAATGGCAATGCCATCCATGCCGCGAATCCACTGAGGACGTTCTGCATCTGCGGCGCACACGGTCGGCGGAAGCATCGAATTTGTTCTTTGGCTGTGTTCAGAATCACCCGGACAACTCCTCGTGATGTTCAATCGCTATTGGCGACTGCTGCATTGCAGAATGTCATTAGCCCAGATCTGGTCATCACTGTTCAGCGGCGGGGTCAGCGAACGAGTGTAGTCGAGAGATGCATAACGCCCCCGTCGATAGCATTCATCCAACAGTGGCTGAAGCTGCAGCACAATGTCAGCGTCAGTCGGGCGCAGCGGGATGGCAATATTGGGAAGAATTTCCTGCAACGGTACGCGAATGAGTTCTGCTTCGGATCGTCGATTCGCTCGACGGATACAAATGATATAAGGCGTGCGGCAGTGGCGAGGAACAAGAATCTCGGGAATTGCCACCACAAATGTCCCCTGGCGGATCAAATCGATCTCGACCAGATTGACACCGCCATTGATGTACTCAGCCTGCTTCCGGAGGTATGCATCACGCCCGGTTCCCTTGCACTTGTTCGCGGGGCTGAGCAGTTCAATTGCTGTGACTACCCGGTTGCCACTGTTGCGGTCGATGATCTCAAGATGTCGCTCGGTGCGGAGTTCACTCGGCAACGCGACAACACATGGTTCGGCCACCGCCGAGTTTGACAATTTCAGTCCTGCGGGAAATGATTGCTGTGGACGTTCAACGACATCCACGTCCGGATAGACTCTTCGCGAATAGTCTTCCGCATCAACCATCAGGCTTTCCTCGACGCGAGCCTGAAGGTCACCAGGCAGCTGGTCATTGATCTGATCCGCCATGTAGACGACGAACCGCGAATGTACGTCTCCCCAAAACTGTTCAAGGAAAGGATCCATGCCGGGAAAAGGGCTTTTCGTCATGATAGTCTCGTTTCAGACTCAGGTTGGTTGGTCCAACAGGACATCGCCCATTATAGCGACGTCAGTTCAAATAGTAGTTCCCTGGGTTCGACCGATTCCATCGAAAATCGCTGTGGATTCACTCCTGGCTGTCGAATACTGGTCACAGAGCAAAGCAGTACACCCTCTGCGAGCCCGCGTTTGGAAACACACTGGCATCCGGTGTCATACGCTGCGACAATACATGTCCCGCGCGATTACGCCACAACGACCCCGCCCCCAGCGAACAGAGTATGTTAAGACTGCCGTCATCAACTGCCACGATTCTCACTGCAGCATTGATACTCTGTGTATCGAGCGGGAATCGACTGGCTGCCGCAGACGCCGAGTTTTTTGAAAAGAAAATCCGGCCCGTTCTGATTACGCACTGTTTCGAATGCCATTCCGGGGAAACGCAGGAAAGCGGCCTGCGGGTCGATTCTCTGAATGGATTGCTGACCGGCGGGGAGCGTGGTCCGGCAATCGTGCCCGGAAAGCCAGACGAGAGCCTGCTGATCAGTGCGATCCGGCACAGCGACACGCTGCAAATGCCGGCGACTCGAAAACTGCCGCAGCCGCTCATTGATGACCTGGCACAATGGATTCGCGACGGAGCCGAGTGGCCGAATGCGGAACCTGTCAATGTCTCTCCGACGCCTGCCGCGCAGGAACGCCTGCCGACTGAGGCAGACAAACAATTCTGGGCGTTTCAAACACCGCAGAGATCACCAATTCCAATAGTCCATGATGGACACGGCTGGGCGCGAACGCCGGTTGACGATTTTATTCTGGAACAGCTCGAATCCAGACAACTATTTCCCAACCAGATAGCCGATAAACGCACGCTCATCCGCCGTGCCACGCTCGCATTGATCGGATTGCCGCCCACGCCGGAGGAAGTGCGGGCGTTTCTCGCAGATGAGTCGCCCACGGCCTTCGAATCGCTCGTCGAACGCCTGTTGTCGTCGCCACGTTACGGCGAACGCTGGGGCAGACACTGGCTGGATGTTGTGCGCTATGCCGACTCCAACGGACTGGATGAAAACCTGGCATTTGGTAACGCATGGCGGTATCGCGATTACGTGATCGATGCCTTCAATGCTGATCTGCCGTACGACCAGTTTCTGCGCGAACAGCTGGCCGGGGATCTGCTTCCGGCAGCGGCCAGTGCGGACATTCAGTTGCGCAGAATCATCGCCACCGGATTCCTTTCTCTGGGCGCGAAAATGCTGGCTGAAGATGATCCGGTCAAGATGGAAATGGACATCATTGATGAGCAGATTGATACGCTGGGAAAAGCAGTGCTGGGGATGACGATGGGCTGTGC
>JAYSPO010000230.1:0-4424 GCA_043722015.1 Candidatus Kuenenia sp.
TGCTGTCTTCCCACGCCGATTGACAAAAATGCCGTGTTGGAAAGGTAAAGCGGCGACAAGTCGCCGCACTCCATATGGCTGTCGCTTGCATCAGGGCTAGCCAGACAAATTCAAGAAACATCCATGATGTTTGCTCAGTTCACATGGGGACAAATGCTACCAGCGCCTCTCTCAGTCGTCAAATAAGCAGCTCTTAAAGCGAAAGTCCGCATCGGCGCCTTCAACGTGGGATAAGCGTCCAGCGTGTCATCGCCGTTCAGAGAACACAGCGTTTTCTGTAATCCCTGCGAGGCTGGAAGGTCTGGCTTGGGCGCAATTCGCGTTGCAGAAAAGTCATGCTCAGAGAGCGAAGACGGCACGATCGTCTGTAGGATGGACATTCATGTCCGTCGCATGGCCATACAACAGCGTCGAAGCGAAAGTTATTGTGCCGTGATCGCCGTTCGACAATGCGACGATGTGAACACGGCGGTGCCGGTCACACCGCCTCTTTTTGTGCCTTCTAAGCGGTAGGTCAGTGGTTCGAATCCACTCGGGCGCATTGAAAAATGCCTGTGTTTTTTGCATGATCCGGACAACACTGGCTTTTGCGGTTTCTGGAGTGCGGCCACCGATTTTTTGCGCGGCTGCGGTTTTTGCTGCAAACTCGCCTTTGATTCGGATTTGCAGTGCGAGTGGAATGCCAGGGCGTCTCACTTGCTCTACAAGACCCTCACACGACTGAGTGGATCATCTCAGTTCTCACGCGGCTGGTATTGCTGCGTCACGTGGGAGCGTCCGATTCCGCGCTGCAATTGGTCGATCCGGATTTTTGGGTGAACTGGACTATGGGAACGGGAGAGTTGGCTGCACTGACAGCGGCGGCGTTGTGGGCGTGCTCCAGTCTCATTTACAGTCGCACCATGCTCTCTGCGTGGCAGATCAATTTTGGCAAGAACATCCTCGCCTCACTGATTCTGTGCCTGCACCTGTACATCCTGACGTCGCTGACCGGACGATCGATGTTCGCGGCAGACCGGAACACATGGCTGTTGCTCGCCATCAGCAGCATTATCGGGATCGTGATCGGAGACACGTTTTATTTTCGCAGTTTGCAGATTCTGGGACCACGCCGTGCGCTGATCGTGTCAACAACATCTCCGTTGTTTGCAACTGTCGCAGGCTGGGTCGGGCTTGGCGAGTCACTGGAAATTGTCAGTCTGCTGGGGATTTTTCTGACGCTGGCGGGAATCACGATCGTGATTGCAGAACGAAGTTCTGCAACGGAGACGGCCGGCAATCTGCCCGCATCAATGACTCGTGGCGTTGTGATGGGGCTGATGGGTTCAATCTGTAATGCCGGAGGAGCCACATTCAGCCACCTGGGAACTCTCGGCAATGAAACGCTGTCTGCATCAGGTTGCGATCCGCTGGAGGCAACCGTCATTCGAGTCTGCGTGGCCGCTGCGTCGTCCATTGCGGCTGGGCTCGCCACCGGGGCTCTCCTCAAGACGGCTCGCCGGTCGTTTGACTGGTCGACACTCAAGACTTATCTGCCAGCCGTGATCTGCGGGCCATGGCTGGGGATCTGGATGAGTCAGATTGCGTATCGGCAGTGTCAGCTCGCGATCGCGATCACGCTGACCTGTACCACGCCCCTGTTTGTGATGCCGCTCCTGCGGATTCTTTATGGTTATCGGATCACGGTTCGCGGATTCATCGGTGCCCTCGTGGCGCTGGCGGGTGTCTATCTGACTGTGGCTGGATAGATAGAGCCCACGTGGCTGTGAAAGTGCTATACACCAGATTGAGCTCTCCAATGACTCCCTGCTCTGGCCTGAATCCACGCCATTGCAACTTGCCCCGGCTGTTCCTTCAATGACGTCGATAGTGGTGTAAGTGTTTCATGAAATACACTGCGATCCGGACTCTGCTCAGCAAAGGTTGAAAACGTTGTTTTGCTGAGAAGAATTCAGACGACCAATTAGCTGCGTTTCCGGCCCAAAGGGCAATCCGTTCCCATAGCCTGGCCCGGAGGGCCAGGTCCACGAGCAGAAAAAATATTTTCAGGCCCAACGGGCCGGCCATTCGGCGTGCACTGGAGATGAATTGCCGACCCGTTGGGCCTGGACGACGGTTTGGTGGCGTTTTCCCTGGCCCGCTGGGCCAGGCTATCTGAACTGCTGGCCCTTTGGGCCGAAACACAACAACGCCGTTCGGCCCGATTTAGCAAAACCCTCGCCACAGGTCGCCGCGACCAGAACTGTCATTCTTCAACGTTAACGGGTTGTCGCCCGCCTGTCCGGTCGCCTGACTTGCTTCTGTGCTATACCAACTCGAAACCCGGAATCGTACCGCTGCCGGAGCCGAAGGCGTCAACGTCAGCGCCCAGGCGACGGAGAAACTGAACATAGAGGTTACAGAGTGGTGGATTTCGTGTGGGGTCGAACGCGAGGTGCTGGCCATGGCGGAAGCCGCCGCCTGCGACAACAATCGGCATATTCTTATTGTCGTGGCTACTGGCGTTGCCAAGGTTGCTCCCGAACAGCACGATCGTCCGGTCGAGCAGCGTGCTTCCTTCTTCTTGTGTATTCTTCAGCTTCGTGAGCAGTTCTCCAAACAGCTGCATTTGCTGAACTTCAACGACCCGCAGTTCAGCGAGCTTCGCCGGGTCCTGGCCATGGTGCGAAAGGTTGTGCCAATCCTGGGTGACTCCCGGGATGACCGGCACTGCGTTGAGACCATTCAACGCAAATGTAATGAACCGTGTCGAGTCTGTCTGCAAGGCAAGGTGCATCAGGTCGATCATCAACCGTACTCGCGCAGGGACTTCAACCGCGCTGGCAATATCGACCGTTGGCCTGGCGTCGATCTGCGGCTTCGGACGGCGCGTCCATTCCTGGGCTTTGACCATCCGCTGCTCGACTTCGCGGACCGACGTGAAATACTCGTCGAGCTTATCGATGTCCTGCCTGCCGAGCCCGCGCTGGAAATCCTTCGCCTCGCCCAGCACGGTATCCATGACGCTCTGGCCCTGTTTGAGCCGCTGTACCTGTGCGCTGACTTCGGCCGGGGTGCCAACGACAAACATATTGCGGAAGATCCGCGATGGCCGCTCCTCAGCGGGTATGGGAACCCCGCTGCGCGTGAATGAGAGCCCGCGGCTCGACGACGACGCCAGCACCAGTGACCCGAACCGCGTGTCTGGCACGAGTTGCTCGATGGCATATTGATCCAGCGAGATCGTATTCTTGAAGTTGTCCGCACGCGGATGCGGCGCCGAAGTCAGGTAACACATCTCCGCCGGATGCCCGCCATCAACGTCGGGATGCGAAAGGCCTGAGAAGACAGTCAGATCGTCGCGGAATTCCTGGATTGGTTCAAGGTACGGCGTCAGCTCGTAGTCGCGTCCGGCCTGAGCCGGAAACAGGTTTGGCGTATGCAGGCCAAGCGTGGTGTTGATGCAGATCATCCGACGAGGTGGCTCGTTGGCGGTCGCCGCTTGTGCACGCGATGAAGTCATCGCTTCGAGCAACGGCAATGTCAGTGTGACACCAGTACCATGGAGGAAGGTTCGACGGGAAAAACGATGGAGACTCGTCATGATGTACTTACTTCTTCTGAAAGAGTTCGCTGGCAACGACAGCATGAATCAGTGATCGCAGTCCATAATCCGACGATTTTGCTTCCGCAACGATCCGGTCCACCGTTGCGTGATCGCTGAAGCCAACGGGGTGTCCCGTCGCATACGTCACGAGTTTCTCCGTGACGCAGCGTGCGATCTGCTCCGGGTGGGCAAGCAGTAATTGCTTAAAATCGGCGAGGTCCGCAAACCGGCGACCCCCCAGCAGCGTGTCACCTGCTTCAACGGGTCGGCCTAAACCGTATTGATATGCGGCGAGGTATTTTGCAAGTGGTCCAATGCGGTTCTCGACCCAGTCCTTTCGCTCGGCGACGATGCGGTACTGCTCGCGCCAGCCACCGATGACGTCGTAGTTTTCCAACGCGAAACCGGGTGGGTCGATTTTCGCATGGCAGCCAGCGCAATTCTCGGTGGCTTGATGCTTTGCCAGTTGCTCGCGAATGGTCGTGGCTCCCCGGATATCCGGCTCGACAGCCGGAACATTTGGCGGAGGTGGCGGAACCGAGCGGCCCATCATCCGGTCGAGAACCCAAACGCCACGCACGACGGGGCTCGTCGAAGTGCCGTTGGCTGTGACTTTGAGAACGCTCGCGTGCGTGAGGACGCCGCCGCGGTGATACTCGGGTTTGAGTTCAACCTTGCGGAATGCAACGCCATACACATCCGGGATGTCGTAGTGCTTCGCCAGCCTCCCATTGAGGATCGCAAATTCCGAATCGACGAAATTCCGTACGCTGAGATTCTCTCTGAGCAGTTCGTCGAAGAACAAATGTGTCTCGCGCTCTGACGACCACAGCAGGAG
>JAYSPO010000231.1:0-12653 GCA_043722015.1 Candidatus Kuenenia sp.
CGAATTTGGAAAGTACGCAGCAGAACGCCGTGACCGACGCGGTGAAGGCCGACCGGAGACTTTTGACTTCCTTGGGTTCACTCACAAGTGTGCTCGGACACGAAAGAACGGCTGGTTTGCGATTCACCGTCACTCGATTGCGAAACGCATGCGGGCGACCTTCCAGAAGATCAAGACGGATCTGCAGAAACGACGACACCATCGGCTGGGTGACACCGGTCGTTGGCTGAGGCGTGTTGTGCAGGGCTGGCTTAATTATCATGCCGTCCCGAGCAACAGTCAGTCGCTCTGCCGCTTCATCGACGAGGTGACTCGTCTTTGGTTATCCGAGATCCGCAAACGCAGCCAGCGAGGCCGCAGAGGCTAGACATGGGAACGAATGCAGCGTCTTGTGCGACTGCATCTTCCTCGCCCCCGAGTCACTCACCCATATCCCAACGAACGCTTTCGCGCCCGACTCAAGGTAGGAGCCGTATGAGGTAATTCTTCATGTACGGATCTGTGCGGGGGGCCGCTGGTAACAGCGGTCCCTACCGCGATTCTCTTTGAATTGAGACCTGACCCCTTATACTTCCCGGTCGCGGCATTCCACATGCCCTGAAGCCAGGGCTCCAGTTTTCCGTGAAAGTTTGATGTGAAGACCAGGTAGCTGGACTTCAGCGTGTCATACTGGGCCGGAGTACCCTGATACATCACATCGTCCAGTACGTAAAAACGGCACAGATACGTATTGGGAACTCTCGCCATCGGGCTCTGCTCTGCCACGCCCAGATTCTGCAACCGATAGCGAGTCACGGCTGAAAATGACGCTTCAGCCGGACAACCTTCCGTTGCCACGGACAAACTCCCATTCCGAATCGGACACAGCGTGGTCAGGCCGTATGCGTTTCCATTTTGGTTGGACATATCTGCAGTCCCTTCTGATTCAATTCGAAGAATCAACCTCTCCGGACCGGAACACAAATGCTGGCCGGATTATTTCAGGAAACGTTCGCCATCGTGATCACTTCCACAGGATCATGACTTTCCCGCAAAGCCTCGCTTCGAAGCAAGATCTTACTAAATCGCATCCAACCCGGCTTTTTCGCGACGTTCGGCAACGGCCGCCGCCGACAAGCTCACGACTGGACTCTCATCCATCTGACTCAGGTCGTGCTGCAGTTCCAGGAGCAAGCCGTTGTATTGCGAAAAAAATTCTTCCGGGCTGAGGCCCTGGGACCTTGAGTCAAACTTCAGAAGTCCGTCCTGACACGTTTCGCTGACTTGACGTCATTCGACGCCGCCATCGGATACGCATTAAAATAGTGATCAGTCGCAAACTGATTGAACGTGATGTAGGCATGAAACGGCTCCATGGGAATCGACTTCGGATACTTGACGTTCCATTTCCAGAACGCATCAAGACCGGTCGGGATCGCCGATGAAAAAGAGTCTACATACTGAGCCCAACTGCCGTTAAAGTTGCTGAAAAAGAACATGTAAGTATATTTCAGATCCTCTTTCGGCTGGTCAGGCGACAATCGAGGAAACTGATTCGGCCGCACAATGACCCAGCGGGCGTAGTGAATCAGTGACAGCGTTAACAACCCATTCAGGACGTTGGGGATCAAGGGCGTCACCAGGAAAATCAACTTGTTGATCCATGCGGTGTACCAGCGGATCGGGGTGATCACATTCATCGCGTAAGCTTTGCCAGCGATATTCGACATGGATGTACCTCACTCGAATTCAACAAAGAGGTGCCCAGCGACGGCAACGCAGCGGGCCGCAAGCACTCGGGTGACTCCACTGAGCGGAATAGGGTTAATGATCACAAACGACATTCCAGAAAGCCAGTGACACCCGTACGATTTCGAGCGGCTCTCCCTCATGATTTTGATCATCGACCGATCAATGTTGACCAGATGCACACAGTCCGCCTTCCGCTGTTCCGGGGAACGCACGGACCTCAGGATTTGTTCTGAGCCAGTTATTGACTACCTCTGTAAAGGGTCGGCAGACCTTCGTTCTGATACGCGTCGTCCCGCGATCGGATGGTCTTATTGCCGCCCGGCAGTTTGGCGGCAGCCTTCTCTCCGCGCGGGCTGCCTCCTCGACGTTTCTCACCGGTGGCGGCGATTCGCAACGAAGCCAGTTTCGTCGCCGTGGCGGCCGGCTGTGCGTAGCGGTACGGTTCACCAGTCGTCAGAATCCTCCAGGCGACCACCGGCCAATCTTTGGCATCCTTTCAGGATGGATCGCAGTCACATCGACTTGAGCGTGCCGCGCACTTCATTTGTCGTTGGGCCGCTGATGCGGCCAGCCAATTGCGACGGAGAGCTCGCCCGAAACTCCCGGGAATGTTGAAACGGACCCATTCGTCCAGAAATCGGTCATCTGCGGCAGAGCAGCATTCTTCAGGCATTCGGCGGGAGTCCTGGAGTCCTGTGTGCTCACGGATCAGCCTCAGCGGCCACGCAAACGGCGTGCAATGCGGTTCCTGCAGTCCCGGCAGGAGGCATGAATCCTGAGGACGGGGCAACAATTCAAGGCGAGAGGGCAACTCAGAGTGGTTGTGTTGCTTTTCAGAGCGGGGTTGCGTCGTAATACTTCCGACACCGCCAGTGGAAAACACCGGCACTTTCTGAGTCACACTTCAGCAGAGGACATTGAGAAATGAGTCAGGGGAAGCCCACTGACGTAACGGTCAAAGAGGTCAAGGTCTCATTTGAACCGGTGCAGTACCGAACGCCGTTAAAGTTTGGTGGTCGCGTTGTCAGTTCGTCATATCTGATCAACGCGGACGTCACAGTGGAGGCGCGAAACGGCAAACATGCGACGGGTCACGGCAGTATGCCGGTGGGTAACGTCTGGGCGTGGCCTTCGGCGACTCTGGAACCCGATCAGACGGAAACGCTGATGAAGGCGTTTGCGGAAGAGGTCGTGGAACTGTTCAATTCCTATCCTGGTTACGGCCATCCACTGGAAATCGAGTTCGAAGTCTCTTCGGAGTACGACCATCAGGCTCATCGAGTGCCGGAAGGCATGGGAGTTCATGAAACGCTGCCGCCGCTGGCACAGTTGGTTGCCGCCAGTCCTGTTGATGCCGCATTGCATGATGCTTATGGTCGTATGTTGAAGCTGAACAGCTTCAATACGCTGTCGAAAGAATTCTGCAGCCGCGACCTGAGCGAATTCCTGGACGAACAGTTTGCGGGTGAGTATCTCGATCAGTACACACTGCGTGAACCTGTCGCTTCGCTGCCGTTGTATCACCTGATTGGTGCGCTGGATCCGCTGACAGAAGCAGAAGTCAAAGATCGTCCCGCCGACAAGTTACCGGTGACGCTGGGTGAATGGATTCAGGCCGATTCATTGACGCACCTGAAGATCAAACTGGCCGGCGATCAGCTGGATTGGGATGTCGATCGTGTCCTCGCGATCGAAAAAGTGACAGCGACCGTTCAGGCTGCACGCGGCTGTACGACGTGGTACTATTCGTGTGACTTCAATGAAAAGTGTGCGTCCGCAGATTACGTGATTGAATTCCTGAATCGTGTGAAGCAGGCCTCCAGCGCGGCTTTCGAAAGAATTCAATACATCGAACAGCCGACGAGCCGTCATCTGGATGCTGCCAATGCTCCGCAGATGCACGCCGTCGCTGCGATCAAGCCGGTCGTGATTGATGAGGCATTGATTTCGTACGAGTCACTGCTGCTGGCGCGGGAGCAGGGTTATTCAGGCATTGCGTTGAAGGCGTGCAAAGGCCAGTCGGAATCGTTGCTGATGGCGGCTGCGGCGCGGAAGTTCGGCATGTTTCTGTGCGTTCAGGATCTGACGTGCCCCGGCGCATCGTTCCTGCATTCGTGCAGTCTGGCCGCGCGGATTCCTGGCGTGGCGGCCATCGAAGGCAATGCACGACAATACTGTCCGACGGCGAATGCAAAGTGGGCGAGGAAGATACCGACTGTCTTCACCGTCAAAGACGGCAGAATTGATACAAGTCGGCTGGCTGGACCGGGACTGGGATTTCAATAGCGCGAAATTGCGGTTCGCCCTGTAAGATATCAGGCTCGTTCCGTGTGGTTGGGCGATGGGATAGCTGTCGGTCTGTAGCGAACCTGTCGTCCAATCCGAAAGAATTTGCAAACCGGCAGATTTCGGGCATTTGCCTTCTGGAGTTCACTTTTCCCTGACGGCTACGATGGTCGATGTGACGACAATCCATGTTCAGACTTCTCCGCGTGCGGTGCGGGAAGTATCTAATGGGTTGAGTATTTCGGATTTGCGATGACCCGCATGATTCTGGCGGATGGGACGATCATGACTACTCTGCAACACATACTCGCACTCCTTGGGATTCTCATTTCAGGCACGGCAGGCATGGCTGCAGATGAGCCATCGGCGGACGCCCCGGTTGCCGATGAGGCCGCCGTACCGCCGCTCGTCCAGCTCTGGGAAGCCCAGGCCGTCCTGAATGTCGAGCGGGACAAAGTGGCTCATATCGTAAACGATGAAGACGTCGTCTTTGTGCAGTCCACAGCCGGAATTATCACGGCGCTGAACGCGGAGACTGGCCGTGAAATGTGGACAGCGCAGGTCGGGCGAACCGATGAAGTTGCGATGCCGGCAACTTCAAATGCCAGTATCGTGATGATTGTTGTCGGGCCTGCGTTGTACGCACTGGATAAGTTTTCCGGCAAGGAACTGTTTTCTTATCGACTTCCGAGTCAGCCTTCCGCCGGGCCTGTGATCACAGAAGGCAGCTTCTTCATTCCGTTATCAGATGAGTCTCTCTGTGCATGTGCGTTGAACACGCTGCAGTATCTGGAACGCTTTCAGAAACTACCGCCAGGAATCGCGCAGGCGATTGCCTGGCGTTTTGCCACGGGCGAAGTCATTAAGCGAGCGCCGGTGGCCGGATCCAGCCGTGTTGGTTTTGTAACGGAGCGGGGAAATATCTTTGTCGTTGATATCAGTGGAGGTCTGGCTGGCAGATCAAAGTTTCAGTTTCTGATGCAGAGTCCCGCGACGGCACCGCTCACACTGGCCACTCGCGATCAGGAATACCTTTTGGCAGCTGCCGCCAACAATCGACTGTTCTGCATTGGAATGAACACGAACGGGCGCATGCAGTGGACGTTTCCATTGGGGCAACGAGTTTCTGAACCCATCACCGTCATTGGGCAGGATGTTTACATCGTCGGTGACGAAGGTGAACTCCTGGGACTGGGACTGCAGTCCGGCTTGCCGCTGCAGACAGCCAATGCGGAGCCATTCGCATTGACCGACGTGGAAGTTCTCGTGAGCGTGACCGAAAAGGCCGTTTACGTCATCGATTCTGCTGGACGACTTGTCACCGTGAATCGCAGGACCGGCCAGGTCGCTGCGAAAGAAGAGTATCGTGACCTGACCCTGCCGATCCGAAACTCAGTCACCGATCGCTTGTACCTTAGCAGTACGTCCGGCCGTGTTGTCTGCATGAAAGAATCGGGCATCGACTTCCCGATCTACCATCAGAACCCCCAACGCAGCCCCATCATGCCGGAAGTCGCTAAACCAGCCCCGGCTGAGCCGGCTGCTGATGCCGGTGGTGAGAACAAGTAACGCGGGCGTGAAACATGATTCGCCTGTGTTGGTAAATACCGCAAACCGTTGCGGTTGGCACATTCGTTTAACCGCGTGGGCAACGCCCCGCGCTCCGTATTTCAAATCGAACAATCGAACAATCGCGGCCCGCTGGGCACGCGGTTAAACGAACTAATGCCAACCGCGTTCGGAATGCGACGGATGTGGTGTACGACCGCTATTCAATGAATGGATTTTGGTAACCGTTCACGCCTCAGAACGAAACCTGCGGTAGCAACCACAGATAAACACAAATTCACACAGATAGAAATCAACAATCAATTCGTATTCATTTGTGTCCATCTGTGGTTTAAGCTGTTATTCTCGAAATGTCGTGAACGGTTACGGATTCTCTGACCCTCTTCAGCAACGGTTCCTTATTTCGCAATGAGCAACTCTCATCCCAAGCGCGCCCTTGTGAGCGTCAGTGATAAAGCAGGTCTGGAATCCTTTGTGCGTGGGCTCACGGAACTCGGATTTGAGATTCTCTCAACCGGAGGTACCCGCAAGTTTCTCGAACAGGCCGGAATTCCGGTGATCGACGTGACCAGCTACACGGGCTTTCCGGAAATCATGGATGGTCGCGTCAAGACCCTGCACCCCAAAGTTTACGGCGCCATCCTGGGACGTCCAGGACTGGCATCCGATGCGGCTGCCATTGAAGCCCATGGGATTGTTCCGTTTCAACTGGTCGTCGTGAATCTGTACCCGTTTCAGCAGACGGTCGCGAAGCCGGATGTGACATTCGACGAAGCGATAGAAAATATCGATATCGGAGGACCATCGATGGTGCGTTCTGCGGCGAAGAATCACGCGCATGTGGCGATCGTCACGCAGCCATCACAATACAGCGATGTCTTAAGTCGTCTGCAGCAGAATTCGCTCGATGAGCCCTTCCGTCGCCGCCTGGCTGCTGCGGCTTTTGAAATGACGACGACATACGATCGAGCCATCAGCAATTACTTGGCGCAGGTGACGGCAAAGGACGCTGGCGAAGTCAGCAGCTTCGGGCCTCGCCTGTCGCTGACATTTCGTCTGCAGCAGGAGCTTCGTTACGGCGAAAATCCACATCAGCGGGCTGCGTTTTATGTGGAAGATGCGCCTTCATCAACTTCCATTGCCAATGCTCGACAGCTCAACGGAAAAGAACTGTCGTACAACAATCTGCTGGATCTGGACGCAGCGAAAGCGATTGTGTCTGAGTTCACGCAACCGGCAGCCTGCGTGATCAAGCACAATAACCCGTGCGGTTGTGCTGTCGGCGAATCCCTGGCCATCGCGTTCGACAAGGCATACGAAGGCGATCCAGTCAGTGCCTTCGGGTCAATTATCGGACTCAACAAGACCGTGGATGCTGCCACAGCAGAAGCCATGTGCGTGCCGGGTCGATTCATTGAAGCGATTATTGCTCCGGCATATGACGATGCGGCGATTCAGATTCTGACCACGAAGCCGAAATGGAAGAACAATGTGCGTCTGATGCAGGTCGAGTTCTCGGATGCCGATCTGGGGGCTCCGGACTATCGTCGCGTCAGTGGAGGCATGCTGGTTCAGGATCGGGACGACCTGCCGCAGTCAGATGCCACATGGAAAGTTGTGACGTCGCGGCAACCGACGGCGCAAGAACTGGCCGATCTGCGATTTGCGTGGGCCGTGTGTCGTCATGTGAAGTCGAACGCGATCGTGTTCGCGAAAGACGGCATGTTGCTGGGTGCCGGGGCGGGGCAGATGAGTCGGCTGGATTCGTCGATGATCGCTGCGTACAAAGCCGGCGACCGCAGTCAGGGGGGTGTCGTGGCTTCGGACGCCTTCTTTCCGTTCCGCGACGGGATTGATGCGGCAGCGAAAGCCGGAATTAAAGCTGCAATCCAACCCGGTGGCTCCAAAAACGACGACGAAGTCATCGCCGCCTGCAACGAACACGGCATCGCAATGATTTTCACAGGCGTGCGACATTTTCGGCATTGAAATCATGCCGGTTTACTGAAGTCTGAACGACAGAGAGGAATCTGACGCCGCAACAGTGTTGCCCGTGTCTCCGACGCGGGACTCCTGTCGTGACTTGTCTTATCGGGCTGTCAAACAAAGTGCTGTGACCCCAGTGTTCCCCGTGTTCTTCCAGTGATCCGTTCTGTCGTTCCCACCGGAACACTTTTCAAGTGTCTGGCACCATTTTCTCGTACAGGTACTCGGGAGCAAGATCAGCGTCGTTCTCCCACCGAATTGTGTGAAGGATCGGTGAGACCTCAAATTTCTGGAACGTGAGCAGGTCTCTGAGCGGCTCAAACATCGGGCCCCACAGCGTGTCCGTGAGATCGACCGTTCCCTTCTCGCCATTGCTAAAGGCGATTCGGATGCGGTGTCCATCGACGTATTCCGCTGCCGTGACTTCAAGCATCGTCCATTACTCCAGTGGTGGTATTCGATTCAGCGGTTGGTGTTGCTCCGCGAGTTGCCAATCGGCAAGTAGTTCTTCGCGATAGAGTTCATACCATTCCAGCAGCGACTTGAGTGCGCGTCTGGGAAAGCGACCTTGAACGATTCCCGAATGGATATCGATAGACACCTTGTAGTCGCCATACTCCGCATGGAAGTGCGGTGGGCGGTGATCGTCGTACAGCATATAGACTACGATCCCAAGGAATCGAGAGATTTCGGGCACGTTCTTGGTTCTCCGATTGTCTGGTCATTTTTCTTTGTCCAGTGTCTGGCACACACGATTCAACAGCAATCGAAGTGCCGAACACTATTGGCTGTGTCCCCGTTGTTCCTGGTTGGCCGCTGGATCTCGTCAACCACGATGCAGTACGCAACGGGCCCGGTCCTTGATCAGCATGACCAGGTCGTTTCCTTCGACGAAGTCATCGTACTCTGCTCGCTCCTCCGCAGTCAGCGTTCCCTCATTCGCCTTCTCACGAAGGTCGTCAAGCCGTTCGAGAGCGGATGGATCGTCCAGTCGCAGATCGACAATGCGCTGTGCGACTTCCGCCGTTAGGCAAGCCTTCACCGGTTCCAGCAGTCGCTCGATGGTGGGCAGTGTTGTTGACATTCGTTCATGCTATCACGCGGCCGTCCCGTGAGCAAGATTGGGCTTCGAAAGTTTGATGCGGCATTCGCCGACGTTCGGCGAAAGCCAATCGTCGGTGCAGGTCGAACCGAGTGAAAGCGTGTCAACAAAGTGCTGTGTCCCCGTTCGTGTCACTCTGGCGGGACAGAATTTCCCATAGAGTAGCGGCGCAATCAGCGTGCCAAAAGATTAGTATTTTTGTGCCCGAGAACTACCCTCAAAGCCATGCAAGCGGCGTGCCGAACACTATTGGGTGCGTCCCCTGGTCCTTTGCTCCCTTCAGATGGCAGTGGGAACAATCGGCTTCAGTCGGTGGTGAGCAATTGCTCGACAAATTTCGCTGCCGCCGTCGGAGTTGGCAAGGGCTTGTTGTCACGCTTCGCGATCACGACCCACTCTTCGACGATCTCGCAAAGCTGTCGATAGACTTTCACTTCGTCGTCACCGTGACAACACGGGCCAATGATGCCGGGACAGGAGCCGACAAAACATTGGTCGGCTTCGGACCAGGCGACGATCTTCACGTACTTGGCGCTATCGCTCATTTTTGCGATTCCTCAATGGCGGTTTGGACGACTTGCGTCTGATACGGTTTAGCGTCTGCGCCGAGATTTCCCGACAACGTAACTCGAAGGCCCTTGGGGTGCTCGTAGTTCCGATGACTTCCCTTCCCTCCTCGATTCACAAAACCCGCTCGCTCCAGGCGATTGATCAGCTCCCGAATCTTTTGCGGCATTCACTGCGGTTCCGATGGTCACAGGGGTTGATCCAACAATCATCATAGCACGATTGGCGTATTAAGTCATGCACAGCATGACCGCGAAGAATCACTGGCATGTTTATGGTCAGGACAAAAGCAAAATGGCATCTGCATCCATCCGGATAGCAAAGATGCTGTTCGATACCAACACCACCAATCCGATGTACGCCGAAAAGGACTTTGCCACAGAGCGACGCGTGGCCAAAGTGCTGTGTCCCTGGTTGGTCGCTCTGGTTGGTCGCTTTCATGCTATCACGCGACTGTCCCGTGAGCAAGATTGGGCTGCGAAAGTTTGAGGCGGTATTCGCCGATGCTCGGCGAAGGCCGATCGTCGGCGCAGGTCGAACCGAGTGAAAGCCTGTCAACAAAGTGCTGTGTCCACGATCGCCCATGTCAATTGACGTACCGAATGGTTCGAGTTCGCCACCATCTCAACCCTATGCCAACGGTGAATGCGCTAAGCCCTAAGAGGCCCCAGATTTGGTAGCTCTGCCAGGGTTTCGTGGGCCGAGCCAACCCGAACGCTGCGGGGCTGTAGAATTCCAGGTCAGTTTTTGCTGCCGACGTCTGGCCCCTGGTCGTTTCGGTCTTAACCCCACTTTCAGATCTTAATGAACGACTGGGAAGCAATCTTCCATTGTAACGGTCATACCACACATTGACGACCACCCCCTTTGGATCATTCTTATCTGATTTTCCAAAGTAGTACTCATAGTGTGTCAGCCATGCGTGATTTTCTTCCATCACCCACTCAATCGCGCCGAATGCCGGCAGATACTCATCATCGACTCCCGGCGTAAGAGTCCAGCGAAGTCGATGTTGACTCTCAGCTGTCACGGGCGTTTCAGCACCTTCCCATTGAACTCCCGGTATGCTTACAAATCGAGAAAGCGGAATGTCCAACAAATGAGTGGCACTGGCGAGTATTGTGTTCTGCGATACCAATGACCCACCAATACTGGCAGTCGCCGCGTTATCAAATCCCAGACGATCGTATCTTCCTCCTTCCGACGAACCTGCAGCGGAAAACCAAAACTCTCCATCTCGAACCAAACTACCGGGCCCATTTCGCCGCTGGTCAAGCCGCCATCGATCTGGACGAAGCTGATCAAATTCGAATTCGTAGACCTCATCTGGCTCTGTCGACTTCGGTCTCAGTATGGAAACGGTCGCAGAGTAATGCAGTTCCGTGAACACTGCCTGCCAATCGCTGTCCAGCGACTTCAGTTGCGCGATAAGCTGCACTGCGTCATCTGCTCCACACACTCGAGCAACCCCTGCAATGGCGGAAATCAGCAGCATGATCCTTAGAAGTTTCATCGCCTGGCCCTTACTCGGATTGCTGTAAAACTAGAATCCATTTTCTGCAACTTCTCCGCCGGCGATACTTCCCAATGCTTTCAAGATGCCACTGTCAACGTCGGACGAAATTCGGCGAACGCTTCCGTCAGCAAACGCCATGTTCACAAACGAATTGTGTCGGCTCCGGAATATCAAAGCGTACGAAGGACCGCGGTCGTAATCACCCTCCAGACGCCAAAAATTTTCAACAGGTATCGCACCGCAAAGAATTGCATGTCGATGCGTGACAATATCAGGAAGCTTTTCTGCCGCATCGCCCAACACCTCTCCCATCAGAAGGGTTGTTGACAGGCCGTCTGTGATGTCACCCGTCCGAACTTCCGACCGGGAATAAAAAATACCGGTCGCTCGGGAAAGACTATCCGAGTCTGGGTAAGGGATCCCTGAACATCCAAGGTAGTTGGTGTTTCCATTCCCAATCTTGGCCTCGGAAACCACCACGGAAATATCCTGGATACCCTGGAGCGACCCCGCATCAGCCACTTCAAAGTCAGAGGGACAGTGAAGCACGGAAAGTCGGTTCGTGGCGAGTTGGCGTACAATGTCGGGCCGGAGAAACCAGGCAGGTCCGGTTGGGAGATCTCGCTTCCAGAGGTCCGGGTCCAGTGAACTGTAAAGCGCCGTCTGTTCCAGATACGGAAACAAAAATCCGAGATGGCCTGTCCATGTGTAATCTTGCAGACGTTGCTCGTCCCCATCCCAGTTGATCCGAGGCCCCATATGCCCTGGCGGGAACACGCGATACGTCCCTTCAAACTGGTGGCAGGCTAGTGCCAGTTGACGAAGATTGTTAGTACAGGCGGCATTTCGAGACGACTCGCGAACCTGCTGCACCGCTGGAAACAGGAGTGCCATCAATACGGCAATGATTCCCGTCGCCACGAGCAGCTCAACGACGGTAAATCCGACCGACGTATGCCACAACAAGCTGGTGTTATTTCGACGCATTGCTGCTAGTCCAGAATTGGAGGTGCGGGCGATATTGTCTCAACCCGGGATCTCACACTGGCAACGAGACCGGGTATCGGCGGCATCGTATAGATATGGATTTCTTGATGAACATCTGATCCATCAAATTCTGCAGCAGTCAGCTCAAAAGACAAGATGCACTCAGAGTTCGCGGCAAGTGTTACCGGCAAATCCAGCGGTGTCGTGCAACTACATCCGGCTTCACAGCCAGTAATCGCAACTGATTCTGATCCGGAATTCTGCAGCTTTACAGCGAACACAACTACCTCGGAAGGTTTGGCGATAACCACTTGGTCTGGGTTCAGGATGCGCACATCATAGCCGCGTTTTACGGCAGGAACAACAACTAATTGACGGAGGCCCGCCACTATGCAAAACGTGATGAACAATAATCCGAACCAAATCAGAGATTGGCGAATTAATGACATGGGCGGCATCCACCAAGTGAACATTTGCATTTTGGCGCGCATCGGCAGAGTCGCCTCTGGAATGCCGCCAAAATGCAAATCAGAAGAAATTTGTATTGCTAGTTTAGCGACAGGTACATGATGCTGAAACGGTCGACCCGCAGGTCATGTTGAGAGCACATGCCTGACCCGAGCAAGCGGTGCTATAGTTGGGGTCGGTTGGACTCACGGGCGCACAAGCTATAAATATGGGCGGGGCCGTCGATCCTGCGAGTACTTCGCCGCACGAAAGAAATGCACAAGCTACCGCTACAAGAAACGTGATTCGCTCAAGACTTCGCATTGGTGATCCTTCGGTGAAACAAGCCGTCAATTCGTGCAAACACCAGTGTTCGCATCGCGACCGGTGATACTGCTCAATACACGCAAGAAAGTCAACACGCTGTTGGGGGGGGGGGGGGGGGAATTTTTTCCCCAAAAC
>JAYSPO010000232.1:0-1288 GCA_043722015.1 Candidatus Kuenenia sp.
TCGTGGTAATTGTGCAGCGCCAATCCGAGTTGCTTCAGGTTGTTCTTACACTGAATTCGTCGAGCCGCTTCACGGGCCTGTTGCACGGCGGGCAATAGAAGTGCGATCAAGACCGCGATGATCGCGATCACAACCAGCAGTTCGATGAGAGTGAAGCCATGACGCGTACGCAACCGAATCCGCCGTGTTTGATTCATTTCAGAACCTCCAGCCAAGGGGACAAACTTGGTTGCCGCTGCCGACGTTCGGCAGGGCAACGGTCCGTTCGCATGGCTGGCAGTCGGGCTGGCGAGCATTTACGGAAGTCAATTCAAACCGAGACTGAATTGACATTGAATCTCAATGTCATACATAATGCCGCTGGTCTGCCTGCGCCGCAAGCCAGCCGTGGCCATAATTTGGACTGCCTTTGAAATTCCCAAGTTGAGCCACCTCCGCTCGATCTGAGCCTGCTGGAGATCTTCTGTGAACGACCTCGAATCTGGTAAGCCGATCCGTGAAGAATCGGCCAGTGAGTTGCCATCGCCTGTTTCTCTCCGTGAGATCGACTCATCGAGTCTGCTCCAAGGGGAGAAGGAAATTCTAATTCGCCACGGCGACGAGGTTTATCGCCTCAGACTCACCAAAAATGGCAAGCTGATCCTTCAAAAGTGACATTTCAGAGAGCGATCACGACCAGTCCGTCTGGGCAAGCCGGGCCGGGTGAGGTATCGGGTGAGATTTCCGGTCAATCACAGGTCGGCAAGTCTCCGATGAAAGCAGCCGAGGCACAGCCCACTGGCGAAGAGGATGCGCAGGATGCCATCCCTGACGGTGGTTCGTTGGCGTCTCCGTGGTAGAGCAGCATTTCCAAGGACGGCATTCGCGAGCCATGGCAATTCAGTTTGTAGGCTCCAAGTCACTCGATGACCGGCGTCGACGCCGACTGGCCGTCAACGGAGACGGTGCGCCAGCGGAGAGCGTTCTGCCGGAAGAGGGTGCGAGTCGAGTCGAATCAGAACTTGTGATGTCGGCAGCAGCAGTACCCTGGGTGCCAGCCTACGAGTGGCGCATCTGGACCTACGGTGCCATGCTGGGGTTGCTGTTGATTGCGGTCTCGTTCGCGCTCGCACAGCCATCAGCGTTTCGCCCTGAACTGGCTCCGCTGACGAAGCATCTGCTGCAAGGCTCACGTCCGGTTCTGGCAGCCGTGATCCAGACGATGTTCTGGTTTTTGTGTGCTCAGTTGGCGATCCTCATTTCGTGGTATCGCACTCAGTGCAAGCTCGATTTTGGCGGAAGATACCGC
>JAYSPO010000233.1:0-1328 GCA_043722015.1 Candidatus Kuenenia sp.
CAAAGCGTTTCCACTTCGCTCAACGTATGACTGGAAAACATCACCGTGCGTCCTTCGCTCGCCAGTTCCCGCAGGCACATCATCAACGTGTCCTGCATGAGTGGATCGAGTCCGGAGGTGGGTTCATCCAGAATGACAAGTCGTGGCGAATGCGCGAGCGCCAGCACAAGAGCCACTTTCTGGCGATTTCCTCGTGACATTTTTCGCACGACAAGATCCGGTTCCAGCCGAAATCGCTCAGCGAGTCTGAGCCCATTGGACAACAGGTCGCGACCGTGAATCTTCGAAATCATGCGGAGTCCGCGACGGGTGGTCAGCCAGGAATACAGACGCACATCTCCAGCCACATAACCGACATCGCTGCGAATGGTTGAACCCTGGCTCCAGCAATCCTGCCCAAAAATCCTGGCCGTGCCCGAAGTGGCTCGCAGCAGCCCCATCAGGACTCGGATCGTCGTCGATTTTCCAGCCCCGTTCGGGCCGAGGAACCCAAAGATCTCACCGGCATTGATCGTCAGATTGACATCGCTGATCCCGCGCCGCGAACCGTAGGTGCGACAGAGGTCTTTTGCGACGATAACGGACATGTGTGCCTTTCCATCGATTCTTCCCGGCGATCAGTGGTTTGGATTCTTCCGAATATGACGACTGGCGTCTACCGAGAGTCCGCAAGGGGAGCGCGAATGGACAGAGAGGCGTCGAATTCCCGTCGAAGGGAAGAATTCCTGTCCTGCCAATTGGAGAAGAAGACCGAGCAGAGGCAGTTTTGATGCAGTCGCGAACCCCGACTCGCCGAAAGCTGTCTCATTCAGCGGGTAGAAACTTGAATGCCCGCAGTTCGACGGTTACGATTCGCCAAGTGCATGGTGGCTATAGCTCAGTTGGTTAGAGCGCCAGATTGTGGTTCTGGAGGCCGCCGGTTCAAGCCCGGTTAGCCACCCTTGACAAGCCTCATTCGTATTGACTGCGAATGAGGCTTTTTCGTTGGGATTTGACGACATTTGCGGTTTGCCAGACGCATGAATCTCGTCGTCGCACAGACTGCCCAAAGTGACAGGAAATGACTCGAAATGACCCGGCTTGCCGGAAGTTGGTGCAACAACTGGTGCAACAGACTTTCGGGCATAGTTCGACGCCGGAGCGGAATCCCTGCTGTCGGTTCCCGTTGCTCGCATTTCCTGGTGTTCAGTTTTTTGACCAGGATTGAGGTCGAGCATCGGCAGTGTGTCCAATGCCCCGTGAACGTCGAGCAACTTCGGATCTGTGTAGACGTTCATCGTCATGTCGATCTTGCTGTGTCGCATCGCAGCCTGCGCTGTGCGAGGCGA
>JAYSPO010000234.1:0-1387 GCA_043722015.1 Candidatus Kuenenia sp.
AAATTTCCTGACCATGTCGCGGATTGCACGTCAGTAACGCGACTATCAATGCGGGAATCCGTCCAGTCAAAACTCAGCCGTCGATCAATCCTGGTGACAGCGTGTTCCCCGTCGGTCACCACACAATGCAGGCCGGGCAGCATTTGCTCTTCGTCGGCTGCTACGCCCGCAGATCGACCCCCGATCATGACCGGTATCAACAGCATGAGGACACAGCAGCGGTTCGTATCGGAATTTCTGAAACACCGCATCTGTCACCGCTTTTCGCAAGACAAGTTCTAAACTCGGCAAATCAATTCATACTTTATCACACGAAGTCCATCGAAGCATTGTGGACAAATCCGGAGTGACTGGAAACTGTGACGGGCCGAATTCATAAAGCTCGGTTCAAAACTGCGATTCCTGTAGTTTGGACATTCATGTCCCAGATCCTGGCAAACCACCCTCGCAGTATCGAACGACTGCCAGGACACAATAACTTTCGCTTCGACCGTGTTTCATGGTCATGCGACGGACATGAATGTCCATCCTACATACGATCGCCGCCGCCAGCGAAATCCAGGTGACAAGCGACTCGTCTCCTGGTAGAATCAGGCATCCCGTTGAGTGCCCGATTGATTCCACAGGCGTGCGCAATCCACGAAACGGAAAAGTTCAACGCGCGATCTA
This sequence comes from Candidatus Kuenenia sp., assembly GCA_043722015.1. GTDB lineage: Bacteria > Planctomycetota > Planctomycetia > Planctomycetales > Planctomycetaceae > SXXK01. The sequence continues at coordinate 670 of JAYSPO010000234.1, forward strand.
CGCCTTTGGACTATCACGTCTTGATCATCCAGCAAAGTGACGTTCCATGCCAATTTGTCCAATCTGTGAAAAGAATGTCTCCGTCTTCCATTGGGATATTTTTGGCGGAAGTTGCACGGCCTGCACGGGGATTGACACGGACTCGCTCGAAGAAATCCTTTCTCAGGAATGCGGGCAATGCAATGGTCGAAACACGTTTGCTACGACTGCACCAGCACTCGTATACACCAGGACGAAGAATGGTGTAGTCCCTTCGAAGACTGCTCCGGGGTTGTTTCTGATCGGTTGCTCGGATTGCGGTCATGCCTGGTTCAAGTTTAACAAAGCAGGTGCCGCAAGTATCGCCACTGCGCCGGGGTGGCTCGGAAACGCCCAACTCAAAAAGCGACTTGATGAAACTTCATTCGAATGCCCGAAATGTGGACAGTCGATGGACTTGAAACCTCCATCCGGTATTCGCATCTCTGATGAAGAGCCCTGGCGAATCTACTGTGAACGCTGCAATGAAGAAATCTCGCAGGGCGGACTTCAGTAAAACGTCGGTCTGATTTGCTTGCGCAAACGGCCCCGATCTGCTGTGTAATCAACGGCCCTCGAAACAACTCAGAAAACTGGCCACTCCAGCGACTTTTCCCGCGCATTTGGTCGTGTCAAAACGCAAACCGAACAGCAACCTGACGCAGCGTGATGGGCGGTATTGACATTGGTTCGATGATCG
>JAYSPO010000235.1:0-12854 GCA_043722015.1 Candidatus Kuenenia sp.
ACATCACGCGCTGCACCGCGCGCCACAACGTGATGCACGATCACGCACGCGGAGACGCCCCCACGGCCTCACTTTGACCCCGATTTCTCGTCCGCGCCGTTGCAACATCAGGGGATTGACATCCCCCGCTCGCCTTAAGTCCACGCCATTGAGGAGCAATCTCCAAGGATCATCGTTCGTGACGGCCACGAAAACGAGTCGTCCCGGTCGAAGTATCGCATCCAGGAACTTCTTGACTCAAATTCTGTGTTCCCGTAGGTTCCGTGGATTCGTGGGGTTCGGCCGCCGTTTTGACCGAAGCACGTCGAATTTCTCTGGATTTACTTGTCTCTAAGGAACATTTTGAAATGGCCGATCTGATCGCACCGCATGGTGGATTGTCAGAACCTGTATGCTGCACTGTTGGTGAAAAGGACCGAGATGCGTTTTTGGCAGAAGCAAAAACTCTGCCTCAGGTGCCAGTTTCCGCCGCCGACCTCTCCAGTGTTTACCGCTTCGGCGACGGAACGCTGAGCCCACTGACCGGGCCGATGAATTCTGCAGTTTACAATCAAATCCTTGATGAATGTTATGTCGTCAGCAACGGACAGAAATATGCCTGGACGATTCCGATCGCGTTCCCGATCACCGCTGATCTGGCCAAAACACTCAAGGCTGGTCAGAAGGTTGCACTCACCGGCCCCAACGGTGACATCGTTGCCACACTGGACGTCAACGACGTGTATGCATGGCAAAAACTGAAGTATCTTCAATCTGTGTACCTCACCAATCGCATCGATCATCCGGGTGCCGACATGGTGATCAAAGGCGAAGCCGCGAACTCACACCTGATCGGTGGCGAGATCAAGGTACTGCCACAGCCCAAGAATCCATCGTTCGGCAAATATGTATTGACGCCGCGCGAAGTTCGCAAGCTTCTGTCTGGTAAAGGCTGGAACGCTGTCGTCGCCTTTCAGACCCGCAACCCGCTGCACCGTGCCCATGAGTACGCTCTGGTGTATGGGCTGGAAACTCTGCTGCAGCAGGGTCTGAACGCCGGTGCCTGTCTGAATCCGCTTATTGGCGAAGTCAAAGGTGACGACGTCAACGCTGAGATCCGCATGCAGACTTATGAAAAGCTGATCTCCGACCGCTCACTGGGTGATGGCGACAGCGATGCCAGCCTGTGGGGCCCACGCAACGAGTCGGTTCCGGATCGAGTCGTCCTGTTAGGTCTGGACATCAAGATGTTCTACGGCGGTCCAAAGGAAGCCGTGATGCATGGCATCTATCGCCAGAACATGGGATACACGCACCTGGTCATCGGACGTAAGCATGCTGACGCACCTTACAACAATGGCGAATCTATCTGGGGCGACTTCGATGCTCAGGAAATTTTCAAGAAGCTCGGCGGCGATCTGAAGATCAAGACCGTCAACGTCGGCTTCGCGGCGTACTACGAATCGGCCGGTCGCGTCGATCTGATGGAACGCCACAAAGACGAAAAACCATGGTCCATCAGCGGCAAAGATATCCGTGCGACGCTGCAGAAAGGCGAACTCGTGGACGGTCGCATCATGAGACCGAGCACATCGCAGATTCTGGGAGCTGCCATGAAGGTCAGCTGACGTCTGCCGCAGAAATGCAAATGTCACGATTCATAGATATTCAGGCATGTTGACGTCCGATGACGCAACATGCCTTTTTTTGTACTGCGTCGTTTTACGGACAGCGGCGTCTTACGGACAGCGGCTGCTCGACATCGCAATACACACCTCACTTTCTTTTGGGTGACAGGCACCTTGACGCATTGGCACCTTGACGCATTACAGGCACCTTGACGCAGCATTGTCGTTCGCAATCGTCACCGTTAATGTTGCGACCACATTTTTTGCCAGGAATCTCAGTCGGCGGAGCGACTGAGCTACGTAGGCGATGTCGCTCCGCGACTCGCATTCCTGTCCACGCCCGTTCGAAATACGGCGCCACATTCTGATCCCCGGAATTCGAACGCCGAGGACAAAGCAGGCTGTCGAACTCAATCCCACTTAACTGGCACACCGGGCCCGTTCGGCGGCATCAACGGCGAGAACGTCGCACCGCTCGTTCTCGGCGTGGCCAGCGTGGCCTTTGATCAGTGTGAATGTAATCTGATGTTTGCTGAGCAACTGATCGAGCTGCTTCCAGTGGTCGATGTTAGCAATCGGCACGAGCTTCCTGCCGTCTTTGCGGTTCCAGCCGTTCCGCTTCCAGCCAGGCAACCAATCTTTGCAACCCTTCGCCACGTACGAACTGTCTGTAATGACTTCCACACGTGATTTGCGAGTCAGAATTTTCAGGCCTTCGATAACAGCCTGGAGTTCCATCTTGTTGTTCGTCGTGTGTGCCTCACCGCCACTGAATTCTTTTTCAGTCTTTGTGGCGGGATGTCGCAGAATGCAGCCCCAGCCCCCCGGACCAGGATTTCCTTTGCAGGCACCATCGGTAAACAGCTGAACAAATGGCAGAGTGGATGTTTCGGTGGTCATCGAAATATTCAGTTTTGGTTTTGGAAAAGGGGTCAGGAACCAATAGTGCGGAGCACCCTTCGGGCCATTTGGCTATTGGTTCCTGACCCTTTTCCAAATCCTGCTTAACGTTCGCGATACACGATCCGACCGCGTTTCAGGTCGTATGGTGAAACTTCAACCACGACACGATCACCAGGCACAATCCTGATAAAATGCTTACGCATTTTTCCGGCAACATGTGCCATGACCTGATGGCCGTTTTCGAGCTCTACGCGAAACTGAGTGTTCGCGAGTGCTTCGACAACGTTGCCTTCGACCTGAATTGATTCTTCCTTCGCCATTCCGAATTCTGCTTTCGCCCTTTTTTGATGATCACCCAAACCGTGTTGAACGAAGATTTTTCCATTCAACATCACATAGAACGCCGTCGGCAAACTGATTGTAGCCGATCTGTGTGAATTGGAAGATCAGTTCGTGCGACGTAGACGACGTCAGCGGCGGGGTCGGCATGGTGACAAGGTTGCGTCGGAAACTCAACCCGGAAATGGTTTTATGGCGATCGATTGCCTTGTTTGGGACGTCTTTGTTTGCTTCCAGGCCGCTTGTGAAAAGCATTCCGAATGGCCAGAATGCCGCAAATGAGCCACCCGTATTCAGACATTTCAGAACTCGCACAGGCCGGTAATTCGTTCGGAGTGATCCGAATTCCTACCGAACAGGACGTCCCGTTTACGCCTCGGGTCCGCGCAATTGTCGATACCGCGGAGTTTCAGCGACTGCGACATGTGACGCAACTGGCACTCGCGTCGCATGTTTATCCGGGTGCCACGCATACGCGGTTTGAACACGCATTGGGTGTCTATCACAACGCCTTGAGATATCTCTGGCAGTTGGGCCGCGATGCGAGATTTGCGGAAATTGTTTCGCGACACGATGCGGAAGTTCTGATCGTCGCCGCCCTGTTGCATGACATCGGGCACTGGCCATTCTGTCATCCGATCGAGGACATGGAACTTCCCCAAATGCCGCCGCATGAAGTCTTTGCGAGGGAATTCCTGAAGCCTGACGGTGAACTGACGAAGGTCCTTGAATCACAGTGGAACGTCAGCGCCGATGAAGTCCTGGATGTGCTGGTGGCGAAGTCGAATTCGCCGAGCTGCCGTTTGCGCAGATCGATTTTGTCCGGACCTGTTGATATCGACAAAATGGATTACCTGTCGCGCGACAGTCAGCATTGCGGAGTCCCCTACGGACGTCACTTCGACCGCAACCGCCTGATCAATTCGCTGATCGTCAACGAAGCTGGTGACGGGCTCGCGATCACATCCAAGGGACGCACGGCTGCCGAAATGATGGTGTTCGCGCGGTATGTGATGTTCACCGAAGTCTACTGGCATCACGCCGTGCGGTCGGCGACGACCATGTTTGCACGATCGTTTCTGGAGTTGATGCCGAAGCTGGATCTGAGTTCACTGTTTCGAATGTCGGAACCTGAACTGATCCGATGCCTGTGTTTGGCCGCGCAGGGCACGGATGTCGCATCTCTCACAGAAGGCTTGTTCGGCCAACGCCGCAGACTGCACAAGCGACTTGCGGAATACAGCATTTATCATCAGGAACCGCTGTACCGCGCGCTGCGACAACTTACGGCCACACAACTGGCCGCATGTTCGCTCACGTTGACCCGAAAACTCGCTGCGGTTGTCGGTCGAGAACTGTCCCCGATGGATGTGCTGATCGACGCTCCGCCGCAGCATCGCGAAGTCGAGTTTCGCGTGGATGTATGGTTTCGATCGAGTCACGAATATCGGCCTCTGCGTGAAGTTTCACCGATCGTGGACGCCATGGCGAAGACTCAATTCGACGACTGCGTGAAGAAAGTCCGCATCTTCGTCGCTCCGGAAATCCGCGATTTGATTCCGACAGGATTGTCAGTGGATAATCTTGTGATGGATGTACTTCGTTGACTCAAATGCGAATTCCGGAAATGTCGAAATACTATACAACGTCGCTCTGGCTTACGGGCGCCTACTTTCTGACCGGCTGGCTGGGTTTGATGATGCCCGCTGTCGGCACGGCGGTGACTTTGCTCTGGCTTCCTACGGGAATCGCGGTAGCCGTCCTGTATCGATCGGGATATCGGCATTGGCCGGCGGTGACGATTGGTGCCATTCTTGTGAATCTGGTTTTCGGACAATCGCTGGCTCTCGCCGTCGGAATTTCTATCGGAAACACTCTTGGGCCGATGCTTTCCGTCTGGCTTCTGCAACAACTGCGATTCGACGCACGTTTCGAGCGGAATCGTGATATCGCGATCCTTGCCGCAGCCGGGCATGCGGGAATGGCCATTTCTGCCAGCGGCGGCGTTGCGGTGCTTTTTCTTTCAGGTCTGCCGAGACACGAAGTCTTTAACGTCTGGATGTACTGGTGGGCCGGTGACTCCATGGGCGTCATTGCCGCCGCGCCTTTACTGTTGGTGGCGAATCGTTTGGCCGTTCGGAGTATTCGTATTCGTTACCGAGAGTTTGCAGGCTGGCTGCTGCTGCTGTTTTTGATCACCGGCTGTGTCTTCGTCCTGAACCGCAGATTCACGAACCCTGCCCTGCCGTTCGCTTTCGTGCCGTTGGCAGTGATACCCTGGGGGACAATGCGTTTCGGAACCATGGGGACCTCGCTGGCGATCATTCTGATTTCATTCGTGGCTGTCTACGGGACCTCCAGCCAATCGGGCCCATTCTCTCGCGCAGACGCTTCTGATCAGATTCTCCTGTTGTGGATCTATATGGCGACAACCGCCACTCTCGGCTGGTCGGTTGCGGCCCTGCAATTGGCGCAGGCGCGCGCCACGAGTTTTCAGTTGATTCTTGAGAAGGCCCTCAGCGAAGTTTCTCTGGGTGTGTTGATGACAGATAATTCTCAAAACGTCACGTACATGAACACAGGCTTCACAAGTCTGACCGGTTATGAAGAATCAGATTTGCTGAGGAAGAACTGCCGAATTCTTCAGGGAAAAGAAACGGACCGCAGCGTCGTGGCAAAGGTGAAGTCTGAAATCTCTAAGAACGGGCATTTTGACGGAGAGATCCTGAATTACCGCAAAGACGGGACACCCTTCTGGAATGCGCTGCTGATCACCGAGATTCATAATGATGCCGGAGAACAGATTGGATTTCTGGGAATCCAGCGAGATGTCACTGCAAAAAAAGACGCCGAACTGGCTCTTCGACAAAGCGAGGCACATCTGCGGAGCATTCTGGATCTGGAGCCTGACTGTGTGAAGGTGGTCTCTCCCAGCGGTCGCCTGATGGAAATGAATGCCGCTGGCCTTGCCATGATTGAGGCGGGATCAATTGAGCAGGTCCGCGGCGCAAAACTCGAAGATCTGATTGTCGAAGAGCACCGCGTTCTGTTTCGCAGAATGCATCAACAAGTACTTGCAGGCGACGCAGGTCGTCTGGAATTCGCCATTTCTGGCCTTAAGGGAACACATCGCTGGCTTGAGTCGCGCTGCGTCCCGTATCGCAGTACTGACGGAAAAATCACAGGATTGCTCGGAGTGACACGCGACGTCACGACACGACGACAGGTTGAGGTAACGATGCGGGAAAGCCGGAACCGCCTGAACAGCATTCTCAACTCCATCTCAGAAGTCGTCTACTCAGCGTCTGTGAGTGGAGACGGAATTCTGTTTATGAGCGATCATGCGATGACTCTTTACGGCAGGACTGCGATTGATTTCATCGCGGTCCCGAATTTACGGTTTTCCGTGATCCATGCGGATGACCAGAATGCTGTCAATGAGTGCCTTCAGACGCTGAATGAGACGGGGGAATATGATGCCGAGTATCGGATCATTCGCCCGGATGGCGGTCAGCGATGGGTTCGTGATCGTGGTCAGTTTATGCGTGATGACGCAGGAATACCGATTCGTCTGGATGGTGTTATCTCGGACATTACAGATCGACGGGAACGACAGACGCAGGCCGCGAATGAAAGGTTGGTGCTCGAATTGCTGGCCTCGGGAGCACCACTCGACGACGTGCTGCACCAGGTTGCGTTGAACAGCGAACAACTTTGCTGGGGAATGTTGTGTTCGATCATGATTCTGGACGAAAGCGGAGAGCGTCTGAGGCATGCCGCAGCACCAGGACTGCCCGTGGATTATTGCCGTGCCATCGATGGCATCCGGATCGGACTCAACGCTGGCTCATGTGGAACTTCGGCGTTTACGGGAAAATCTGTATTTGTAACCGACATTGCCACTGATCCCCGCTGGGTCAATCATCGCGACGCGGCTCTGAAGCATGGCTTGCGAGCCTGCTGGTCTGTTCCCATGATCTCTGCTGCCAACAAAGTTCTCGGAACTCTGGCCATGTATTATTCAGAAACCCGGACACCTGATGCTCAGGAAATGACAGCTCTCCAGCGAACGGCCTATCTGGCAGTTCTTGCTGTCGAGCGCCATCAGTTGATATCTTCCCTGCGTGACAGTCGACAGCGAATAGAAACACTTGTGTCGAATCTGCCGGGAATGGCCTATCGCTGCCAAAACGACGCGGACTGGACCATGATCTATGTCAGTGCCGGAAGCGAAATGATCACTGGATATCGACCAGAAGAACTGATCGAACCTGCAGATCTGTCGTATGCCAGCCTCGTTTATTCTGACGACCGCGAATGGCTGAAGGCAAAACGCAGGTCGTCGATTGAGGCAGGCACTGAATGCCGGAACGTCTACAGAATCGTCGGTAAAGCTGGCCAGGTTCGATGGGTGCTGGATTGTGCTTCAGGCGTAGTTACCGACGACGATCCGATAAAGTACATTGACGGTTTTATGCAGGACATTACGGAATCGCGAGGAATCGAAGAGCAGGTTCGGGCATCGCTGCGTGAAAAAGAAGCCATGCTGAAAGAGATTCACCATCGAGTGAAGAACAATCTTCAGATTGTTTCCAGCCTGCTCAACCTGCAAATTGAAAGAGTCTCTGACTCACTGACCCTCGATGCGCTGCGCGAGAGTCAGAATCGGGTACGATCGATGGCTCTTGTGCATGAAACTCTGTATCGCTCCGGCAATCTGGGGCGAATCGATCTGACGGAGTACATGCATGCGCTGTGTTCCCATCTGTTTCGATCGTTCGGGGTTGATCCGTCAATTATTCATCTGACTCTTAATGTGGTCAACACTTCGCTCGACCTGGAGCGCGCGATCCCGCTGGGTTTGATCACCAACGAACTTGTCAGCAACGCACTGAAATACGCATTTCCTGCAGGAAGATCAGGAGTGATTCGGGTGGATTTCGAAATCACTGCTGAAGATTCTTACAAGCTGGTTGTGGCCGATGACGGAATCGGGCTTCCTGAATCATTTGACTTGAATCAACTCAGGTCCCTCGGACTACAATTGACACGAGACCTGGTTCAACAGTTGTCGGGAAGTCTGACGATCGTGCATGCGCCGGGCACAACATTTCATGTTTCCTTCCCGCTTTTCCCTGCTGAAAATTGAGGTCCGTTCCAGTGGCTGCAAGAATTCTGGTGGTAGAAGACGAACCCGTCGTTGCTCTGGATCTGCGAACTCGACTGACGCGCATGGGATACATCGTTGCTGAAACGGTTGCCCGAGGTGAAGACGCAGTAGCGTTAGCCGGAACTCTGTCACCGAATCTCATTTTGATGGATATTCGCCTTCGCGGCGGGATGGATGGGATTTCGGCGGCAGAGGAAATTCGGAAACGTTATGGCTTACCCGTAATTTACCTGACTGCCCATGCAGATCAGGCGACCGTCGATCGGGCTCGGATTACAGAACCCTTTGGCTACATCCTGAAGCCATTTGACGAAAGAGAGCTGCGGACTGTTATTGAAATGGCGCTGTACAAGCACGACGCCGAACGAAAACTGCGGGAGAGCGAACGTCGGTATGCGACGACGCTTTCCAGCATTGGCGACGCAGTGATTGCGACGGACCCGGGTGGGCGCGTGACATTCATGAATCCTGTTGCCGAAAAATTGACTGGCTGGAGTCTTGCCGAAGCATTCGGCACTTCGCTCACGAGCATTTTTGAGATAGTCAACGAAGACACCCGCGTGACTGTCGCGAATCCGATCGACAGAGTGCTGGCGGAAGGTGTCGTGGTCGGTCTGGCGAATCACACAATTCTGATCGGTCGCGATGGAAAGGAAGTTCCTATCGATGATTGTGCCGCTCCGATTCTTGACGACCACGGAACACTCAGCGGTGCAGTCCTCGTGTTTCGCGACGTTTCAGCAGCCCGTCGCGTGAATGAACAACTGCGGCATTCCCAGAAGATGGAGGCCGTGGGACAGCTGGCTGGGGGGATAGCGCATGATTTTAACAACATGCTGACGATCATTCTGAATTACACTGAACTTCTGCTGAATTCGGCAGGGCCCGATCATCCCTGGAGTGCGTTCCTGACAGAAATCCAGCGTGCCGGGATGCGATCTTCCGACCTGACGCGGCAACTGCTTACTTTCTGCCGCCAACAGCCTGTTGAAACTCAGATTGTCGATCTGAACAAAGCCGTCCTGCGTACAGAGCAGATGTTGCGTCGACTGATCGGAGAGAACATTGAACTGACCGTCCAGCTTCAGCCGAATCTGGGCAGTGTCTGCATCGATACCGGACAGCTCGAGCGAATTCTGGTCAATCTGTGCATCAATGCCCGTGATGCAATGGGGGCACAGGGACGTCTTCTGGTTGAAACGGTCAACGTGGAAGTCGGGGCAAATGAGATTCTCAATCTGCCGAAAGGCACCTACTGCAGCCTCAGAGTGAAGGATAATGGAAGCGGGATTCCGGTCGCTGTTCGGGATCGGATTTTCGAACCATTCTTTACGACCAAGGAACCAGGAAAAGGTACCGGGCTCGGGCTGGCATCCGTTTACGGAATTGTGCAGCAGTGTGGTGGCTGCATTACTTTCGAATCGACTACGGGACAAGGGACAACGTTTATCGTTTACCTTCCGGCAGCGACAGGATCGATGGCAACCAATTCGCGTCCGGGAAGCCTCCCGTTTCCAGGAGGCACGGAGACGATCCTGCTGGTGGAAGACGAGAGTACCGTCCGGAAACTGAGTCGGCACATCCTGTGCGAGTGCGGTTATAACGTGCTGGAAGCAGAAAACGGCGCTGAAGCCATCGAGATTGCCCGTCGACATGCCGGCCAAATTGATATTGTGGTGACCGATACTGTCATGCCGATCATGGGCGCAAAAAAAATGCTGCAGCTGATTCACCCTTACCTGCGAAACAACAAAGTAATTCTTCTGTCAGGGTATAGCGACGAAGGTCATCTCACAGATCCCGGAAGCCCGCTGACGACTACCTTCATTCAGAAACCGTTCTCGATCGCCGAGTTGACGAAGACAGTTCGCAGAGTGCTGGACGAAGTCCCTGAAAATCCTCGCTCGAATGCGAACGATGATCGATAAAACATGGGTTCGAATACCTCAATGCCAAACTTGACAATACTTGTTTCGTGGATCTAAGCACCTCAGCAGAAGTAGTTTGGCATAATTTTGTTAGCCGCGTGGGCGACGCCCCGCGATTGGCAGCGAAACGCGGCCCGAATGATGCGTTGCAAAAATCTTCTGAGGAATATTCAACTCTCAACGCTTGCAGAGCATTCGTGCTTACTACGCCAGCACTTCCTGAATCACATGACCATGCACATCGGTTAAGCGACGATCAATGCCGTTCTGCCGCATGGTCAGTTTTTCGTGATCAATCCCCAGCAGGTGGAGAATCGTCGCGTGCAGGTCGTAGCAAAATGTCTTGTTTTCGACGGCCTGATAGCCCCAGTCGTCGCTGCGACCGTGCGCGATTCCGGGCTTAATCCCTGCCCCCCAAAGCCAGCTCACAAAACTACCGCCGTTGTGATCCCGCCCCAGACTTCCCTGAGCAAATGGCGTGCGTCCGAATTCCGTCGTCCAGATGACCAGCGTATCTTTGTCCAGGCCGCGTGATCTTAGATCCCGCAGCAGCGCGGCGATTGGCCGATCCACACTGTTCGCCATCGGTGGAAGTTCCGTCAGAATGTTGCCGTGGTTATCCCAGTTCCCCGTCGCCCCCTGAGGCCCGCTCCAGACCTGCACAAACCGCACGCCGCGTTCGATCAATCGAGTTGCCAACAGGCAGCGACGGCCAAAATCTTCAGTCACTTTGTCGTGAAGCCCATAGCTATTGTGTACAGATTCCGGTTCACGATTCACATCGAATGCTTCCGGAGCGGAGAGCTGCATCTTTGCCGCCAGTTCATAGCTGGCGATCCGAGCTTCGAGCCGTGAATCATGCAGATGCTGTGCCGCGTGATGGCGATTCATTTTGTCCAGCAACGCGAGTCCCTCCGCATCGCCTTTACGGTTCGCGAAGGAGAATTTTGAGGACGCAAACAGATCAGGCACCGGTTGCGGTGATGCGGCATTGATCACCGTGCCCTGATGCACGGCCGGCAGGAAGCCCGACGAAAAGCAGCCTCGCTGGTTGTAAGGCAGGCCCTTTGCATCCGGCAATACGACAAACGTCGGCAGATTGTCAGTCAGATTGCCAAGTGCATACGAGATCCACGCACCCATGCACGGAAATCCGGGCAACAGAAAACCGCTGTTCATCATGTATGTGCCCGGACCATGGACGTTGGTCTTCGTGGTCATGGCCATCAGGAACGCCATTTCGTCGATCAGCTTCGCCTGTTCGGGAAACATGCTGCTGACCCAACGTCCGGATTCGCCGTATTGCGCGAATTCAAACGGACTCTTCATGATCGCTCCGGCGGGCGCGACAAATCCTTCCGGTTTCTCCTTGGGTCCCAGCATCTGCCCGTGCAGCCGTGCCAGTTCCGGCTTGTAATCATATGTGTCCATCGGGCTGGCACCGCCCGTCATGAACAACTGAATGATCCGTTTGACCCTGGGGGGATGATGCTGCACGGCATCGGCGATGGCGTCCCGCGACAACAATTGAGCCAGAGCAAGCCCTGCAAAGCCGCCTCCGGCACTTGCGAAGAATTCACGACGCGAGGATACACTGTTTCCAGCAGTCATAACGTGGCGCTCGATCATGGGCGGCTTCTTTGCAGCAATAATGCAGCAGTCCAGGTTTTGTCGATGCTGTCGAGTTCCGGGCTCAGCGAGCGGGTATAGTCGAGTGATGCGTAACGACCTCGGCGATAACACTCGTCGAGCAGTGGCTGAAGTTGCAGCACAATGTCAGCATCCGTCGGACGCAACGGAATGGCAACGTTTGGAAGAGATTCCTGCAACGGCACCCGAATGAGTTCAGCTGCGGACTGTCGGTTGGCGCGACGGATGCATATGATGTACGGCGTGCGACAGTGGACGGGCACAAGAACCTCAGGAATTGCGACCACAAATGATCCCTGGCGAATGAAGTCGATCTCGACCAGATTGACCCCGCCGTCAATATATTCGTGCTGCTTCCGGATGTATGCGTCGCGTCCCGGGCCTTTGCACTTGTTCGCCGGACTGAGCAGTTCGATCGCCGTCACAACCCGATTTCCGCTGTTGCGGTCGATGATCTCAATATGCCGCTCAGTTCGGATTTCGCTCGGAAGAGCGACAACGCATGGTTCGGCGATCGCGACGTTGGACACGGTTGCTCCAGTGGCAAACTTCTGTTCGGGACGCTCTACCACATCAACGTCAGGATAGATTCTTCGTGAATAGTCTTCCGTATCAACCATCAGGCCTTCTTCGACCCGAGCCTGCAGGTCAGCAGGAAGCTGATCATTGATCTGATCTCGCATGTAAACGATCAGACTGGCGTGTACGTCCCCCCAGAACTGTTCAAGGAAGGGATCCATTCCTGGAAAGGGGCTTTTTGTCATTGACATCTCATTTCGCTCGCAGGGTCGTCAGCCGATACTGGCACAAGTCATTTTATCCTCCGCGCGGCCAGAAATGAGTCTGGCGAGCGGAGTGGCGTGAGCCCTCCGGTACCTCGTTTTTGTACCGGCAAGCTGACGCATGCCGCTCGCCAATTCTCTCAATCATGACCGCGAGGAGTATAGCAACTCTCTCGCGGGCAGCACAAAGGTTAAGTGCGTTGGCAGCGATATGCGACGATGGCGGTGTCGGCAATGATGCGGTCGAGAGGCACGACCTGCAATTCTGCGAACTGCGGGATTGCACCTGCGTCAGCGGTCGGAAGCACACTTGCCGTCAGAATCAACTCATTCGCTTCCGCCATGTGAAGCATCGTCCGCAACAAATGCAGGGCCTCACCAAAATAGTCGAGCCGATCATTGAGCGTCGTTACCAGAGCTGAACTGCGATGCAGTGCCATGCGCAAAGCGAGCGTTGCGTTCTCAGAAGAGAGCA
>JAYSPO010000236.1:0-1169 GCA_043722015.1 Candidatus Kuenenia sp.
ATCCGCCTGAGACGATTGACGCTGCGTTGCTGCAGCTGGAATCCATCAGAGCCGGACATACTCGGAAGAACGAATTGATAACGGCGGCGGACGCGCTCGCAGCGTTCGACATGCGGGGCAACGATTCTTCGTCGATCATCAAAACGGGAATCATCGATCTGGACTCACGGCTTCGCGGCGGACTTCGGCCGGGACAATTGATTGTGATCGGTGGCCGGCCTGGACTCGGCAAGTCAGCGTTGATGGCGCAAATGATCTTCAGCGCGGCAATGGCAGGCAATCCGGGGTTGATTATTTCGCTCGAAATGTCTGCCGGCGAACATGCAGAGCGTGCGCTCACATCCATCGACCGGAAGCGATTCGCAGAACTGCCGGTCTGTTTCTCTGAGGCGTCGGACTTTGGAAAGCTGATCAATCTCACACGCCTGGCCAAACGAAAACACGGCGTTGCGGTGGCGGCGGTGGATTATCTGCAGTTGATGGAATCAACGATCGGCAAAAACGATCTGCGGGAACGGCAAGTGGCGGCGATGAGCAGAGGGCTGAAGAGACTGGCGATGGAACTCCAGATTCCGATTTTGCTTGGTTCACAACTGAATCGCGAGTCAGAGAAGCGGGGCCGTCCGTCGCTCGCAGATCTGCGGGAGTCCGGAGCAATTGAGCAGGATGCAGACATCGTGATTCTGATTGCCGGCGATGCGGAAACTGACGAGCGGGAATTGATCATCGCCAAGCATCGCGGCGGGGCTCCGGGCCTGGTGAAAATGAGATTTGAGGGGGCTCGGTTTTCGTTCAGTTCGGAACCATGGACGGGGAAGTTTGGTTGAGTGTTTTGGCTTGCTTCCCATGTGGGTGGTGAGCAATTTTCAAGTCAGGAAAAAGAATCAGGGTTTCCAGACGCACATGGTGCAGAGATCACACGGGGACTCCGGTTCATTTGTACCGAAAGGTAATTCCAAGGAAGGAATCGACCATGTTGAAAACTAAGACTTTGTTTTCTGATGCTGATGACGACTGGCCACCACCAGACGGCGAAAAAATTAACTCCGGAGAAACGACCGTTACACCAACCACTTACCACAACAGGACGCTTGCCAGTCGCGCAGCTGCGGAGTCCGCACGAAAGTTTGTCCGATCGCAAATTGTGCGAGTGTCGGAGTACATCGCCG
>JAYSPO010000237.1:0-1871 GCA_043722015.1 Candidatus Kuenenia sp.
GTGAGTCAGTTGTTTGTGGGCGTGCGGCTCGAATGCACGAAATGCCATCATCATCCGTTTGAAGTCTGGGGACAGGATGACTTCTATAGCTTTGCTGCGTATTTTTCCCGGATCGGGCATAAAGGAACGGGCATTTCAGCACCAATTTCAGGTTCAGAGGAATTCTTTTTTGCCGGCAGTCAGGGCAGCGTGTCGCATCCTGTGACCGGTGAAGTGATGAAACCTCGTCCGTTGTTCGGCGAAGCGCCTCCAACGGCCGAGGGAGATGATCAGCGCGAAGCGCTGGCTGCATGGATCACTTCGCCGCAGAATCATTTGTTTGCTCAGGTGATGGCAAATCGAGTCTGGGCAGACTTGATGACTCGTGGATTCGTAGAACCTGTCGATGACATGCGGGCAACCAATCCGCCAACGAATGCGCCGTTGCTGAAGGCTCTCGGTGAAAATTTCAGGGATTCCGGATTTTCGCTGACCGAGCTTGTGCGCGTCATCGCGAATTCGCATGTCTATCAGCTGAGTTCGCTGCCGAATGAAACCAACGTTTCCGACACGCGCAACTATTCGCGTCACTATCGCCATCGATTGCGCGCGGAAGTTTTGCTCGACGCGGTGACTCAGGTGACCGGCGTGGCACCGGAATTTGCCGCCATGCCGCCGGATTCTTCCGCGAAGCAACTCTGGACGCATCGTTCGGATTCTCTGTTTCTTGACACGTTCGGCCGCCCGGACCCGAATCAGAATCCGCCTTGCGAGCGATCCGCGGATTCCACAGTCGTGCAGAGTCTACATCTGATGAATTCAGAGAAGCTTTATCGGGATATCGGACACGACAATGGAAAGGCGCGAGCGCTTGCAAACAGTGAAAAAACGGCAACAGAGGTTGCGTCCGAGCTGTATCGACTGATCTTCGGGCGCGAACCTACCGCTGATGAGATAACTCTTGTGATGGAACAACTTACCGCTGAAGGCGCGATCCGCCAACAGGTGATTGAAGATCTGACGTGGGCGATGGTGAATTCGGCTGAATTTGTATTTCAGAATTAGTTTGAACGGATCGGCGCTGGCCGTCGGCAACTTTTTCAGAGGGTGACGCATGAGAAATCGACCGCGATGCGACGGGTTCACACGACGAAATTCATTGCAGCTTGGACTCGGAGCGCTGCTTGGCACAGGCTTCGTGGACAGTCTGCGCGTGGTGGCAGAATCACAGCATGCAGGACGTGGACCAATCGCGAAAGCACAGCGTTGTATCCTGATCTGGATGGATGGTGGTCCGTCGCATTTTGAAACATTTGATCCCAAACCCGATGCTCCGCTGGAATATCGCGGCGAATTCTCTGACATTGAAACGGCGGTTCCGGGAATTGCCTATTCGGAACACATGGTCAAACTGGCCGCCAGTCTCAATGACTACGCCATGATCAGATCCATTCGCCATGATCAGGGAAATCACGGTGCAGGCAATCACTACATGACGACCGGTGCACCGCCCCGAATTCCGGTAGGCTGCGGAGCGTTTGTCAGTTTCCACCCCAGCATCGGTTCAGTCGTGGCAAAGGAACTGGGGCAAGACAATGGATTGCCGCCTTATTTCAGCATGCCACAAATGGCACGGTCCGGCGGTCCAAGTTTTCTGGGCGCAAAGTTTGCGCCGTTTGTGGTGGATGATGATCCCAATCGGGAAAAATTCAAGGTGCGCGATGTTGCGTTACCTCGGGATCTGACCGACGTGCGATTTGGCTCGCGTACCGACCTCCGGGCGAAGATCGACACCATGGTCCGGATCAACGATGAAGCGGCCGGTGATCCGCTGCTGGCGTTCGATGCATACTTCCAGCAGGGGCACAACCTGGTCACGTCTCCCGATGCGC
>JAYSPO010000238.1:0-5106 GCA_043722015.1 Candidatus Kuenenia sp.
GCCTGATCGTCGGTTTCATCGTCATCGCCCTGTTCATGCCCCTGATCAAATTGCTCAATGACCTATCGTAACCAATGCCTTCGCCTTGTCCCCTCGCCCTCGCCCGCGTCCTCGGGGGAGAGGGCTAGGGTGAGGGGGCTTTCTTCCTGTCTGATGAATTTTGCTTCCTGACTCCCGTTTCTTGTCTGCTGATCCCTGTTTCCTGACTCCTGCCTTCTGGGGACCGAAATCATGATGACCACACGCTCGTTAAATAAACCGCATCGCCGCACCGCCTTCACGCTGATCGAATTGCTGATCGTGATCGCGATCATCGGCATTCTGATTGGTTTTCTGGTTCCTGCGGTAGGAGGAGCCTTGAAGCGGGCGCGAGTGGTCTCGGTCAAGGCGGAGATTTCGCAACTCGAAACGGCGATTGGCAAGTTTAGGTCCGTCTACAACATGGACCCGCCGAGCCTCATCATGCTTTGGGAAAATCCTGCTAACAACAATGGATGGAATAGTGCTTCACCCAGTACCGCAGCTATAAATAGCCGCGCACTTATTCGACAACTCTGGCCGCAATTCAACTTCGCTTCCCTTCGGGATCTTGACGGGGACGGCAATACAACCGATGGGCCGATCACGTTGACGGGTGGAGAGTGTCTCGTGTTTTTTCTCGGTGGAATTAACACGACAAACATAGTTGGCAACATCGGTGCCTGTACTGGTTTCTCGAAAAACCCAGTGGACCCGCTCGCGCGCGGTGGGGCTCGTGATGCACCCTTGTTTGAGTTTCTACCAAATAGATTCACGGATATCGGAACACCTAATGGGTTCCCCGAATACCGTGACCCGCTCCCCTCGCAAACGTATCCTTACCAGTACTTCAGCAGCTACGACGGTCAAGGGTATGCGCCGATCGAATTCGGCGCTGGCACTTTGATAGAGCCGTATCGGCAGGGGCTTACCGCAACTTCGCTTTACTGGAAGCAGAATAGTTACCAGATTATTTCTCCCGGCTATGATCGCACGCCTGGATTCGGTGGGGCATACGTGGCGACAGGTACTGACCGAGTGCCGTCCGGAACGACCGTTTCCAGCCAGTATCCCAATGCGTATTCGTCGTCAGCGCCGACTGCAGTACAGCGAGCCACCGAAGCCGACAATATCACTAACTTCTCGGATGGTGAATTGCAGCCGTGATTGTGTGTCCCTGAGATCGGGGCCGATTCTGTTCTGAATGTTCAATTGCCGATAGGCAGGATTGCCATGCGTCACCACTCGCGATCGTTCCGCTCCGGTTTCACGCTGTTGGAACTGCTGATCGTCATCATGGTCATCGCCATCTTGATGGCGTTGACCGTCAGCGCCGCATTCAGCTTCATTGTGAATGCACGAGAAGCCGCGACGGCCACGACGATCTCGAAGGTGAACGGACTCCTCCAAGATCGAATTCGCTCCTTCCGACAGTACGACTTTTCAGATTCAGCGATCCGACTGCGAGACGCTTGGAATGCGAACAACGCGCTCGATCAGGTGATGACCCCCGAATTGGCTGAAGTCTTGCTGCGAAAGCCGAGATTCAAACAGGCGTTCCCGCAGTCGTTTACCGAGGCGGATCGGACACGACTATTCCCGTCAATTCCAACTACGGGATGGACTTCAAGTTCACCAATTACGTTCACCCCCCCACCAACGGGGTACGACACCAAATACGAGTGCGGAATCGTGTTGTATGCGATGTTAAGTCTCGGTGAGACGTTCGGTGCTCCCTCGGTAGCTGACGATGCGTTCACCGGTTCCGAAGTTCGAGTCGGACCCGAGACGAACAATCTTCCCTGTCTCGTCGATGCTTGGGGCGAACCGCTGCGTTTCTATCGCTGGCCCACGCGGCTGATTCGCTGTGGCGAGCAGGACTTCGATGGTGTCGGAGGGTACGACGACTATAACCAGAATTTGGCTCAAGAGGCTGCTGGACTAACGTCACCGGCAATCAGGCCTTATTCGCAGTTACCGGGACCAATCTTTCCCGGACCAACCCCTGCCTCGCTGTTGATTTCCAATCTGCCGCCGTTCGAGCGAAATAGCTCATACGCGCGTGGACCAGATGGTCAACCGGGTGTCGCGGCCGTTTTGCCGTCTCCCCCTGGTTACGATGGCGATGACGATGGAATCAACTCAGGTGATGATCTTGGTGAAATTGGCTGGCCCGACTCTGATGACCCCGAGCCGTTGAATACTGATCCGGATGATCCGACGTTTCGTCTGACTGCTTGGTTCAATGATGGCCCGCCCTATAACGGCAATACGGTGCCGGGAGGAATCGCTGCGCGTAGAACTGGTTTTGTGGCACAGCGACACGATTATTACACCTTCCACACTCCGTTGATTGTTTCGTCGGGTCCGGACAAATTGTTGGGGTTGTATGAACCGAGCGACACCGCAAACTTTGGCCATCTTGCCGCGCCTTTGCCAGCGGCAGCTTCATTAACTTACGCCAACTCAACCATGCGTTATTTGATGGACAACATCACCAATCTCAATCAGCGAACTGGAGGCAAGTAATCATGCGACGCTTGCCACGGACATTTCGCCGCCGCGCGAACCGAATCAATCGGCCAGCCTTCACGCTCATCGAACTGTTGGTCGTGATCCTGCTGGTCTTGATTGTGACGACGATCACGGTGGTGTCGGTCAATTTTTCAAACAATGCTGATCGGATGCGGGCTGGCGCGCGGCAGATGCAATCGTTGATCGGCGGTGCGCGGGATCGGGCAATCTACGCGAAGGAAATTCGCGGTCTCCGTTTATTGCTCGATCCCAATGACAATCACGCGGTCAGTGCGGTGCAGTACATCGGTTCGCCGGAGCGCGATACGCAGGGAACGCTCGGCTTTGACAGCGCCGGCTCCACTGTGACTGGAGTCGGAACTCGATGGCAAAGCCTGAGGAGACGCGGTTTCCTGAAGGTCGGCTCCCGTATTCAAATTCCACGCGATACGGGAACGTGGTTCACGGTGGCTGCACTCAGCAGCACAACGGAAGTACTTCAATTGAACCGTGCGAATCGCGATCTGGCGGGATCGTCGGCACAAGTTAATTTCGCGTTGGAGCTGGCTCCGGGAATCTTGGGTGACTCTCAGCCTGTACAGTTTCCGCGCGGTGTGGTGATCGACCTTGATGGATCACAAGTTCCAATCGCGTGGCGTCCCAGTGGCCTTACTTTATCGTACCCAACACAGATGGACATTCTGTTCACCTCCCGTGGAACGGTGGTTGGCGACTGCGCCAGCCTTGGGATGATTCATCTTCACTTCGCCGATGCGGGCGATGTTGTGAAGTGGAATGGGCCATCGACTTCCAGTAACCCTGGCACAAGAGGCAGGAACTCGCAGAACTATTTCCCGACGCTGTTGCCACTCGTTCCCGCAGACGATCCGACCATCACAGCACCGGTCGTTGCTCGGGATCGTATATTGGTCACGCTGATATCACGCACCGGCAATGCCGCCGTTCATCATGTTAACGTCACAAATATCGCGACGTTGCCACTTTCCAACCCGCCATATACGTTATACACGTCAGCGAATTTCGACCGTCAGAAGATTGCCGATGACCCATTTCTGTTTGCCGAAACGGGTGAGGTGGCCAACAAATGAGACGAATTCATAATCCAATATCGTCAGTTCAAACTCGGGGAACTGTCGCTCCGGCAGGTGTGACACTCAGCGAGGTACTCGTGTCGATGCTCATCATGAGTGTCGGCGTGGTGTCACTGGCGACGCTGTTTCCGATTTCGGTCTTGCGAACTGCACAGGCCACTCAACTGACTCATGCGGTCTTCACTCGCAATAACGCGGAAGCGGCAGTCGAGTCCAACTTGGGCCTGTTGAGTAATGCGCAGATTTATGGCTTCAGCGGTCTGGGCGTCATTGATCCGCTCGGTGTGCAGTTGGTTGGCACGCTGACGGTGAGTTCGTTGGGAGTTGGTGTTGGCACCCCTGTTGGTGTCGTGCGCCGAACTGATGGACTCGCGTCTTCGTCCATCACCGCCGCCCAGCGACTGGCGCTGGCTGAGCAGTTGGCCACGTTGCCCGACTCGTGGTCGCTCGTCCGCGAAGAAGCTGCGACTGCAACCCTCGCTAGCCTAGCGGCATCCCCCCCGACGATTGCGGTCGGAAATGCCACCACCGGTTTGAATGTGCGCAACGGTCAGTACCCATCGAATGCCCGGCATCGCATGGTCATGTTCGATGCTACTGGTCGGTTCGCGGTCTTGCAGCCTCTGTATCAGGTCTCGGGACTGAACCTATCGTGGTGGAACGTCAACGGATCGGGAGCTTCGCTGACCACTGGACCTTATCTGCCAACAGGGTTCACGCCAACTCGTGTCAGGATTGAGGCTCAGGATCGCCGCTATACATGGATGATGACTGCTCGCAAGCGTTGGACTCCCGTCGGACCAGTTGCAGGGGCCGATGGCGGGGCTGGAGTTTCGGGGACCGATGATGACGGTGTGAACGGCACGGACGATAATGGAGAACTCCATATTTCAGGCTCGGATGACGATCCGAATTGGACAGCCGAATTGGATGTCGCCGTATTTTACAACCGGTCGTTCCGCGCCGCCGATGAGACCGCTTATGCACTGACGTATCCCGTGACCATCACTCCAGCCGGAAACTATATTCCAGGGGACTTGACGGCTGGAAATTGGACTGGCTTCGATGGTGGATGGGGAGTGAAAGGCGTCGATGATGACGAAGCCAACGGGCCAGATGACCTTGCAGAACAAGGCTGGCCCGGATCAGACGACAACCGGACAGTGATCGTGACATACGCAGTTGGAGCGAAGCCTTATCTCAAGAAGGGCAGTTATATGCTCGAACCGAGCCAGTTGAAGTGGTATCGCATCGTCGATTTGAAAGAGGCGTCCACCACGACAACGGTGTTGTTGCTCGATCAAAACCTACGGTATCCGCCCACAACCGCAGCAACCGTGCCTAGTGTCACAGGCATCTTCATGCGAGGCATCGTCGAGGTTTTCTCGCTCGGTAGTCGTACCGGTCAGCAATAAATTGGGAATCATTCGTTGGTTGATGTCTCAGACAGAAGTGTTGAGGT
>JAYSPO010000239.1:0-3333 GCA_043722015.1 Candidatus Kuenenia sp.
TGGGACCAGATTCGTGGCAGGTGCTTGATGATCTGCGCAAGGTTCCGGTCAAGGTTCATGCCGACCGCTCGATCCTGCTGGGTCAGGTGGCGCAAGTGGTCGAAGGGCCGCAATTCAAACGAGGCGACGGCAGTGTAAACGGTCGTGCCGGAGTTGTATTCACGGTTGTGAAGCAGCCGCACATCGACACACGATCGCTGACCGACAGTCTCGGCAAGGCATTCGCCGAAGCAGAATCGTCCCTGCCTGCGGACATTGTGATCAATTCGGAGCTGTTTCGACTCAAGAACTTTATCGACCGCGGGATTTTCAACGTGGGCGAGGCTCTGGTGATCGGAGCCTTCCTGGTGGTCATCATTCTGTTTTTGTTTCTGCTGAACTTCCGTACGACGTTCATCACACTCACGGCTATACCACTTTCTCTGGTCATAACCACGCTCGTGTTTCGAATCTGGGGCCACATCACAGGGACGCATCTTTCCATCAACGTCATGACGCTGGGTGGAATCGCGGTTGCGATGGGTGAGCTGGTGGACGATGCCATCGTGGATGTCGAAAACATTTTCCGACGTCTGAAGGAGAACAACAATCTTAAGGAACCGCGGTCGTCGCTGACGGTCGTCTATGAAGCGAGCAAGGAAATCCGCAGTGCGATCGTCTTCGGAACAGCGGTCGTGATCCTCGTGTTTCTGCCGCTGTTCGCATTGTCCGGCGTTGAGGGTCGGCTGTTTGCTCCGCTTGGTGTTGCCTACATCGTCTCGATCCTTGCATCGCTTGTTGTTTCGCTGACGGTGACACCGGTTCTGTCCTGGTATCTGCTGCCTCAGTCAAAGGCAACTCACGCGGAACATGACGGCTTCCTGCTGCGGTGTTTCAAATTGGGGGCCAGCTACCTCATACGCTTGAGTATGGCCCGGCCACTGTCGCTGATGGCGCTGACCTGGCTGACGGTGATCTATGCGGGCTGGGAACTTTCCCGGCTCGGACGGAACTTCCTCCCGCAGTTTGATGAAGGCAGTGTTCAGATCAATCTGACATTGCCGCCGAGTTCGTCTCTGGATGCGTCCAATCAGGTGTCTGGTGTGATCGACCGGAAACTGCGGGCGATGCAGAAGTCCGAGCAGAACCCCGATGGTCCGATTCTGCATTTTGTCCGGCGTACGGGACGAGCAGAAATGGACGAACACGCCTCGCCCGTGAATACCGGTGAGTACATTATCAGCATGAATCCCGACATCCACACCCCTCGCGAAGAGATCCTGAAGAAGTTTCTGGACGAATTAAGTGAAGAAGCTCCTGGCGTCGATGTCGAGGTCGAGCAGCCGCTGGCCCACTTGATCAGTCACATGGTTTCCGGCGTTTATGCACAGATTGCCATCAAGATCCACGGCGACGATCTGGACACACTTCAACAACTTTCTGAACAGGTCAAGACAACTCTGCAATCGGTTCCCGGGCTGACCCCGCCGATTGTCGAACCAATTCGCCAGACAGAGGAACTTCACATTCGACTGCGATCAGACGACCTGGCATTTCATGGACTCACGCGAGCCTATGTCGGCCAAATCGTGCACACGGCCCTGCAGGGAGAAGTTGTGTCTCAGGTGCTGGAGGGCCAGCGACGCTTCGATCTGCTGGTGAGGCTGGAAGAAAACTATCGCACAGACTACGCGAATATCGGACGACTTCGCATTGATTTGCCGGACAATCGGGGACAGATCGAACTGCGTGAAGTGGCCGACATCGGCGAAGGGTCTGGTCCCAATGCCGTGAACCGTGAGAACGCTCGCCGTCGAATTGTCATCCGCTGCAACACACAGGATCGCGATCTTGCCAGCGCCGTTGGGGAGATTCAGAAGCGCATCGAGAGTCAGATTGCTCTTCCTGAGGGTTATTTTGTCGAATACGGCGGTCAGTTTGAAAGTCAGCAGAATGCGACTCGGACGATTAGTGTTCTGGCTGGAATTTCAGTCATTGGCATGTTTGTCGTGCTGATGATTCTGTTTCCGTCGGTTCGCGTGGTGCTCCAGATCCTGAATGCACTGCCGACGGCCTTTATCGGCGGTGTGCTGGCACTGGTCATCACCCAGCAGTCACTCACGGTGGCAAGTCTTGTGGGATTCATTTCACTCGGTGGAATCGCCGTCCGAAACGGGATTCTTCTGGTAACACACTACTTTCATCTGATGAAGGAAGAAGGCGAAGACTTCACGCAGGAGATGGTCATGCGGGGCAGTCTCGAACGACTCGCGCCCGTGCTGATGACAGCACTCACGGCAGGAATTGGACTTGTGCCGCTGGTGCTCGGTGGTCAGGAACCGGGACGCGAGATTCTGTATCCGGTCGCGACGGTGATCTTAGGAGGTCTGGTCACGTCGACCTTTTGTGAATTCCTGATCCACCCCGGTCTGTTCTGGAAGTTTAGTGGCAAAGATGCGTTGAAACTCGCCCGCATGGGTGAGTCTGAGAATGAGCTTTAATCGGACGATGCTGATCGATGATCTTCGTTTGGAACGACGCCCTGGCGTTCCCGCCAATCAAAAATTGAAAATCACCAATCGTCAATTTACCCCCCCTTGTTTGTTGGAGAATGACCCATGAAGAAGTTCTGTATTTCGTCCTGTTCGATGGCTGCCATCACCGCCCTCACGTTTATCGCTGGCTGTGGAGAAGCAGAGAAGCCTGCCGCCAATACTACGCCGCCAGCGACGCAGCAATCCGCCGCGACCAGTGACGCTCCTGAACATGCGGCCCACGGAGCTGGCCCGCATGGTGGTGCAATCGCCGACTGGGGCGGTGGCAAGTTTCACGTCGAATTCACCGTGAATCACGACACACAGGAAGCAACCGTGTACGTTCTGAATGACGACGAAAAGACGGCCGCACCGATCAAGGCTGACAAAGTGATGTTGAGCGTTATCGACCCGAAACTCGAAATCGCACTCGCTGCCGTGCCGATGGACGGCGAAGCTGACGGCGCGGCATCGCGTTTCGTTGGCAAGCATGAAGGTCTCGGCACCGTCCAGGAGTTCGCCGGTACGATTAGCGGCGAAGTCGAGGGCACGCCGTACACGGGAGATTTCAAGGAAGAACCGCCCGAAGGCGAGTAGCGGTGCCGACAGAGAGGTCTCTCAAGTCGCTGTTGTTCTCCGCTATTTGATGATCTGTTTTTCATCCGGCAGGGGAGACGGTGTGAGGAATCGAATCTGCCAGTTTTGGCTGAAACGGTTCCTTACGCATTTGACCTCTACTTGTGAAGTGAACTGTTTACCCAAAAAGGAAAACCAATGCTGGTCAAATTATCAACGGACAAAACGGTGAGCGACACTGCGG
>JAYSPO010000240.1:0-2768 GCA_043722015.1 Candidatus Kuenenia sp.
ATCGGCAGAGCAAACGAACGTCGTTCCCAGAGCCAAATTACCTGAAAAAGAAAGCGGTGACGAGTCACCGCACTCCAAACGTCGCTTGTTTAGGGATTAAGCGGTGTTCGCCTGTTTTTTGAATTTCCGGGAACGAATCTCGATGTTCTCAATCACCCGGCCGAGCGGCCCGGCCAGCAATGCTGGCAAAACCACCACCGACGACAGCCACGCCACCGCCAGTAAAGCAGCCAGCACCCAGCCGAATCGACTGATGAGCAAAAGTTCAGCGGGATACAGCAGCAGCAGGCTCAAAGCGATGACGAGCGCCGTCTGCGTCATTGCCATTCCGCAGTTCCGCATCGCCTGGACAACGGACTCTTCGCGTGTTTTCCCCTGCCGAAGCGCTATCCGGAACCAGGTAATCAGATGCAACGTGTCATCTACGGCAATCCCGATGGCAATCGACCCGGTGAGCATCGTACCGATGTCCAGGACCTGACCAGACCACGACATCAAACCAAACACGACCGCGACAGGAAGAACAAGGAGGAGGCCGCTCAGAAGCCCCGCACGAATACTTCTGATATGAAACATCAGCGTAATGGCAATCAGCACGAAGGTAAGACCGAGGCTGTTGACCAGACTGTCGAGTAATGCCGTCTGAGCCCGGTAGAAGACAGGAACGGCTCCCGTCACGCTGAACCACAACCCCGGCGCATTCTGCGTCTTTTTTTGCAGTATTCCAGAAAGGTCCCGCATGACCGCCGCGTAGTCCAGATCCGCGGACATGTGCGTTTGAGCCGTAATTCGCCACGTTTCGTCGAGCGGGGCATCGTGTGTCCAGACGAAGCCGGGATCTTTTGGTACAGCCAGATACTCAGCGCTCGATGCCACCTCATCTGTCTTGATCTCTTCTTCTGTGCGACGACTCCTCACTGCATAGTTCATCCTGATCTGCCGTTGTTCGTGAGATTCCGGACGCAGGTGTACTGGCTGAAAGTCAGCAAGAGAAACTGCGCCACTGATCCTTGGGTGCTGACGAACGGCTTCCTCGATCTCTCGAATCAACTCCATACGCTCGAGAAAGAATTTTTTTTCACTGTAGTCCTCGCCGAAGTGAACCAGCAGGTCAAACGAACTGGTTCCGCCAACATTCTCTTCCAGAAATCGACTGTCCTGAACGAGACGAGAATCTGCAGGGAAGTAACGGCCGACTTTCACTTCCAACTTCAGCCACTGCAGTCCGAATCCGGTGCTGAGTCCCAGCACGATCGCAGTCAGGACGATTGCATTCCTGTGTCGGCAAGTCATTTCAGTGATATGGCCCCAGAACGGGCTCTCTTCCTGTTTCCGTTTCGCGCCCGGGCGGGCATTTGACAACCGCAGCATGGCAGGAATTCCGACAATCGCGACGATAAAGGATATGACCGTGCCAAATGTTGCAAACAAGCCGAAGTCACGGATCGGCCCAAGCCGACTGATCGAGAGCGACAGCAACCCAACGCCAGTTGTGGCGTTGGACAGCAGGCATGGCCACCACCCGGTCTGGATGGCTTTTTGAATCGGATTCTCAACTCCGGAAGCAGCCGCATGTCGCCAGTAGTTGACCACATGAATCGCTGCGGAAATCGTGATCACCACCGTCAGAGTCGGCATGACAATTGTGACCATGTTCATCGTATGGCCCGCTGCGGGAATCAGTGAGGTTGTCACGATCGCAGTGAACCACGCCGCTGCTGTGACCATCAGGCCGATTCGTACACTCCGCAGCAGCACAAACGACAGCACAATTCCGGCAAGAGCAGAAATGGCAAACACCGGTGGTCGTTGAAGCGGATCGACTATGTTCCACGTTGCTTTCAGAACTTCAGTATCAACGGCCAGGCTGGTAACCAGCGACCCATCGGCATGAAATTCCTCGGCTCCGATACCGCTTTCTGCGGCTGCCACCTGAATGGCCTTCATTGAGGCTTCCGGATTCGCTATCCCTTCGGCAGAAAACGTCAACACACAGGAAACGTGTCGCTCGGCAACTGCCGAGTCAGCGGTTGATCCCGTTGATACCTTTTTTTCGGGACCAATCAGCACACCGGTCAATCGCCGAATGGCTTCGCCTTCATCAACCTTCCAGCGTGTCATCCGCTGCACGACGTCCGCTGCAGTGCGAATTTTGCTGACATACGGTAGTTGGGTCACACGCTGTTTGAACTCATTGTTTCGCGGATCCGACAGCGAACTGGTCTCCCATGAAACCAGAATGCGATTTTCTGCCGGAAAGTACGACTCCAATTGCTCCAGCGCGCGGGCATGTTCGTCATCTTTGGAAAGCCATGTGGCAAGGTCATCCTGCAGCCTGATCCGCAGCAGCTGACGCGCGGCTGGAATAACAGACAGCAGCAGCAGTCCGACGACTACGATCGATGCAGTTTTCGACCCAAGCACTTTCTGCCACATTCCGTGCGTCCCTTCGGCGGTGACTGTTCCGACATGGCCTCCGATATGGCCTCATCTCGTGAGTTCATAAGCAAATTCAGGACCACCACGGATTCAACGCTTACATGCTCCAATTGTGTAGACCGTTGGCAGGCACTTGAGTGTCAGTGTGAGCTAATTGCGGACACTTCGTGCGAATCCGCACACTCAGGAGGGTCCTGAAGTCTTCCAATTGCATTTTGACTTCATGGCACGGCGGTTGCGGCTGGACCTTTTCCGGAAACGAGCAGCTCTATAATAAGGTACCAACGGTCATGCCTCATGCCGACAATGGCTTCAAAAGGATCCTGGTC
>JAYSPO010000241.1:0-9215 GCA_043722015.1 Candidatus Kuenenia sp.
ATGGATCGACTGCATCTGATTCGCACATGTCGATGTGACCAGACCTTCCCGAATGGCGTGAAATTCGCACCGATCCGTGAATGATCGCTCCTTTCACCGGGGATTCCCCGGATAGCTTGAGTCTGACACCAATCCAGTCTCGTAGCGGTCGCCATACGATCAGTGCGCTACCGCACCGATCACGCAAAATGTTGGTGAAATCGTTCGATACAGGCGGCCGATCCTGGTACACTGAGTCGGTGGCTCGTGGTCACTGTCCTTAATAATACCGCGCCCTGCCGAATCACAATCCTTCCAAAATCGCTCCCCCCCAGGATTCCCCTCCGTTCGATCGCCCGTTCGTCCGTGCACACAAGGCGCACTGCGAAGCTGGCTTAGAACGAAACAAGCCCATATGAAGACTTTGTCGCTCAACATGCTGCTGACAATCACCTGCGTCTGCACAAATCTGGCAGCGAGTGATCACGAGACCCCAATCAGTTTGGAACAGGCCAAAGAACTGGGACGCACGAAGTCCGGATTTCTGAAAGACGCAGACGCAGCGACAATAGCCACCAGCGCCATTCCAGACGCGAACCTGGCGCATTTTCAAGAGGCGGTCGGGCCGATCCTGAACAAAAGCTGTTTAGCCTGTCATGGTCCCGAAAAGTCCGAGGGCAGACTGCGTATCGACGAACTCAATCCTGACCTGCTGACCGGTCCTGATGTTGAGCGATGGCGTGAGGTCTACAACGTTCTCAGTAACTCAGAGATGCCGCCAGAGGACGAACCTGAGTACGCACTGGCCGACGCGGATCGCGGCAACATCGTTGGTTGGCTCAGTCATGAACTGAACAAGGCGTCTCTCGTACGTCGCAATACGAAAGAGCACTCGTCATTTCGCCGGCTGACGAATTACGAATACAACTACGCCCTTCAGGATCTGCTTGGCCTGCCCTATACCCTCTCAAACAAGCTGCCGCCCGAAACTGCATCTGAGGACGGTTTCAAGAACAGCTCGGATTTGTTGCAGATGTCTGCCATGCAGTTCGAGACCTATCGTGAGATAGGGCTGAAGGCGCTGAAGCGAGCCACCGTAAGCGGAGAGCGACCTGAGGCCGTCACTTACATCATCTCAATGCAGGAACAGATTGAGACGGTGACCGCGGGAGACAAGGCAACAACATTCGACAAGAATGACGAGAGCTATCGCAAGCACAGGAATCAGCAACATCTGTTCAATCGAGAGACCGGCAAGGGCATTCAATTCTCTGGTGTAAAGGTGATGCCTCGGCCCGAGGCGGTTGTTGGGCAGACGCCGACTGTTTCTCCTGTTGTGCTCGTTCTTCCCCGATCCAACGAGTTGAAAATGGATCTTGATCGCTTTCTTCCTGACGACGGCATGATGCGCGTTCGCATTCGAGCCGGACGTTCGACGATGAATCCTGACGAGTGCGCCAGCCTGCGTTTGATTTTCAGTGCTCACACGAGCAACAACGCCAACTTCTCACAGGTCGTCAGTGAGCGTGACATTCCGGTGACAGCATCCGGCGACAACCCTGAGTTTATTCACTTCGATATCCCGCTGAGTGATATCCAGCGCAATCCGTTCCGGAAACTGACCACCACGTTTCCAAGACGGGACGAGTTCCTGCACGTTCACAATGTCTCTAATGCGACCGGCGGGGAAGAACGTCTCCAGGTTCTTATCGACTACATTGAAATCAGCGCTCCGTTCTACGAGGAATGGCCGCCGAAAACTCATACCGACATATTTATCGCCAGCGACAACAAAAGCGACGAGGAAATCTACGGACGCGAAGTGCTGAGTCGATTCCTGCGACGCGTGTGGCGGCGTCCTGTCGCCTTGCACGAAGTCGACCAGTTCATGGGCCTGCTTGCGAAGTACCGGCCGGATTTTTCGACTTTCGAAGATGCCATGCTGGAGGTTCTGGCAACAGCGCTGGCCACTCCGGAGTTCCTTTACCTCACTCAAAGAGCGGAGACCGAAGTGACTCAGGTCCCGGCACGCATCAGTGACCTGGAATTCGCCAGTCGTCTCTCAGTGTTTCTGTGGTCGAGTATTCCTGACGACGAACTGCTGGAGCTTGCGGAGCAGGGAACGATACGAAACCCTGAGGTCTTGACGGCTCAGGTTGAGCGAATGCTGGCGGACCCGCGTTCAAGTCGATTCTCTGAGAATTTTGTTCAACAATGGCTGGGATTGGATGGCCTGAACAACGTGACTCATGTCACGGACGACGCATTGAAAGAAGCGATGCAACTCGAGCCAATCGCCTTCTTTGATGAAGTCCTGCGGCACAACCACAGTATCATGGACTTCATCCATTCCGATTACGTCGTGGTCAACGAGCGGTTGGCGGCACACTACGGAATTCGAAACGTTTATGGCCCTCGTTTTCGTAAAGTTCCAATCGAGCTTCAAACGAATCGCGGCGGTCTGCTGACCGACGCTGCGATTCTGGCAATGAACTCCGATGGCAAGGATTCACACCCCCTGAAACGTGGCGTCTGGATGCTGGAACGCATCCTTCACGACCCACCGCCTCCGCCACCCCCAAATGTGCCGGAAGTCGACTTGACAGATCCGGAGATTCTGAAGATGACTCTTAAGGAACGGATTGCGGATCACCGGAACAGAGCGGCATGTGTCTCGTGTCACTCGAGAATCGATCCGTGGGGGATCGCGTTTGAAAACTACGATGCCGTGGGAGCGTACCGGACGCACATTCAGAACGAGCCAGTGGATGCGACTTCAGAATTGTTCAACCAGCAGACGCTGGCCGGGATGAATGGGCTGAAGCGATATCTGCTCACGGACCGACAGGATCAATTTGCACAGGCGATGGTGCATAAAATGATCGCGTATTCTCTTGGCAGACCACTCTCTTTTGGTGACCGTGTGGACATTGACAACTTGACAGGACAGTTCAGGAGGAACGGTGATGGCCTCGGCGACCTGATCCACCTGATCATCAGCAGTGATATTTTTAACTCGAAGTAAGCGTCAGGAACAGACGATGAATCACAAATCCGTTTCTCTGAGCCGTAGAACATTTCTTCACGGTAGTGGTTTGGCTCTGGCGTTGCCGTGGTTTGAAACGTTTGCTGCCGGCAGCCCGGACCTGGACGAGACTCCGAAACGTTTTGTCAGTGTCTACCACCCTGATGGTGTAGGTCTGCCACTCAAGTCAGACCCCGCCGGGAAGGATTGGAGCTGGTTTCCTCGGGGCGGCGAAAAGGATTTCGAATTGACCAAAGTGCTCGATGTGCTCGAACCATTGCGCAGTGACATCACAATTTATTCCGGGCTGTCACATCCCGCGTCAAGACAGGTTCATGGCCATTCCAATGCCGATCAGTATTTGACTGGCGCGGCAACGGGTGGCGACGGTCCGTATCAGAATTCGATCTCTCTTGATCAGGTGTATGCGCAACATGCAGGAGACCTCACTCGACACTCTTCTCTGGTCATGTCGACCAATGGCGGTGTCGGCGGGCCTCGCGGTGCGCAGACTCAGTCTTTCAATCGTGAAGGACGGCCAATTCCTGCGATGAATAAGCCAAAGCAGATCTTCGACATGCTGTTTGTGATCAGCAACAAAGACGCGGCAGCGAGACTGGCGAGAAGCAAGAGTGCCCTGGATCTGCTGATTGAGAATACTCGATCGCTGGGGCGGCAACTCTCCAGCCACGATCAAGAGACGCTCAAGCAGTATCTGGACGCAGTGCGCGATACAGAAGTGAAGCTCGCGAAGGCTCAAAGGTGGATCGATACGCCGATTCCCGAGGTTGATACACTCAACCTGCATCTGGACGCCGAACCGAAGGAAGCCAGACTTTATTTCCAGACGATGTACGAACTGATCTATCTGTCCTTCCTGAGTGATTCGACTCGCGTGGCGACGTTCCAGCTGGGAAGAGAAAACGGCGAGGGGCCACACGACCTCTTGTCACAAGCCGTGGGCCTTGGTGGTGCTCATGGTCTGACACATGACGTCAAGGCGCCAGATGGATGGAAAAATCTCGGCACCTATAATCGTTATCAGGCTGAAGAATTCGGTCGTTTCGCGCAGCGGCTGAAGGAGACTCCGGAGCCGACTGGTCAAGGCAACATGCTGGACAACACGCTTGCGATGCACGGCTCCGCTTCCAGCAGTTTTCACCTCTCGCGCAACTATCCGATTATTTCTGCGGGCGGCAAGAATCTGGGTTTCACAAATGGCCGGTATCTGAAATTCGGCAAAGGAAATGAAGACAATCAGGCCGGCGCTGGTATCGTGAGCGACGCTGGGTGGCAAGGTAAAGTTGAAGTGGAGGAGCTTCCTCTGGCGAAACTCTTCGTCACGATCCTGCAAAGACTGGGTGTCGAGACTGATTCGTTCGCAGGAGACACCGGCACGTTGAGCCGGGTTTAGCGCAGCTGAAGAATGCGACGCCAGGCGATCGTCTGAATTCAGGCCCGGCAGGACCGATAAATCCGCCGCCGAGCCGTAAGCGAATGACAACGTTTCAAGAGACATGAATCCCAGTCGACTGATATGTTTACCGGCTGGATTCTTCGAATGGGACTCACGTGGAACTGCAAAACTCAATTTCAGAAAGTGTTATCGTAAAAGCCGTCGCCAGCAGTTTTTGAAGTAAACGAGTGAGATTTTCTTCAACTTGGATGATGCCAGATATGCAACCAGTCTACAAGAGGACATGAAATGACTCGCAAACAGAAGATCTTTCAGATAATCCTGTCCCTGACATTGTTCAGCTCGATTGTTCGGGCGCAGGAACTGAATCCGAAGCAGCCCGTCGTTCGTGATATTGGAGCGAGGCGTGAGCTGTTTGTTGATCGCTTCCTGATAGATCGGCTGGACAATGCGTCGCTCAAGCTGCATGAACCGCAGCTCGCTCCGCCGATGACTGAGCCCGCTGATAACCTCGAATACGGGACGGTCATCAAAGACGGTGATCTGTTTCGGCTCTACACGCGAGAAGCTCGTGGATCAAAGTTCGATGGCGATACCACCGAGGTGACTCGCTACTGCGAAAGTCGCGACGGCATTCATTGGACGAAGCCGAAACTTGGGCTGTTCGAAATTGATGGTTCAAAAGACAACAATGTGATCCTGCATGAGTCTCCGTTTTGCCATAACTTCTCGCCGTTCCTTGATCAGCGTCCAAACGTTGCCGCTGAAGAGCGTTTTAAAGCGCTGGCCGGCACAGTGAAGTCCGGATTGATGGCCTTCGTGTCGGTCGACGGCATTCATTGGAAGAAGCTTCGGTCCGAACCTGTCATTACTTACACAAAAGAGTATGCATTCGATTCGCAGAATGTGTCGTTCTGGTCTGAAGCCGAAGGCTGCTATGTCTGTTATTTCCGACACTTCCTCGACAAGAAGCTGCGATCGGTCTGTCGGACCACGTCGGCGGACTTTGTGACGTGGTCCGAGCCAGTGCCGCTGAAGCCTAACTTTCCCGGCGAACATATTTACACGACGCTCACGCATCCGTACTTTCGAGCCCCGCACATCTACATCGCCACTCCAACGCGCTTTCATCCGGAACGAGGTGAGAGTACCGACATTCTGTTGATGACAACTCGTGGCGACAATCCCTACGATCGCACGTTCCGCGAAGCGTTCATTCGACCGGGACTGGACCCGGAACGCTGGGGGAATCGATCCAATTACGCCGCGCTCAATATTGTGCCGACAGGGCCGACGGAGATGTCAATCTACACAACACCGTTCCGCCGGTTCACTCTGCGAACGGACGGTTTCGCTTCAGTGCATGTCGGAGCTGACGTTGGAGAATTGGTGACTCAGCCGCTGCGTTTCACGGGCAAAGAACTGGTGATCAACTATTCGACCAGCGCCGGCGGCAGCGTACGAGTCGAAGTTCAGGATGAGTTCGGCACGGCGATCCCCGACTTTATGCTCGCCGACAGCCAGAACCTCGTCGGGGACCGGATCGAACAACCGGTCAGCTGGAAAGAAGGGGGCGATGTTTCATCGCTCTCAGGCCAGTCGGTGCGACTGCGATTCGTCATGCAGGAAGCGGATCTGTTTGCCATCCAATTTCGCGAATGAGAGCTTTACTGGCCTGCCCGGTCGTTGCCCGTTCGTCTCGAGGAATCGCGGTGTGAGGTAACCGTACCCCACAACCATTATAGACAGCCCCTGCATCCTGTGTCGGTTTGAGTTTTCTTCAACCGAGCGGAGGAATGAATCATGGGGCGTCTTGTAGATCATGGGAAGCATTGCGAGTGGGCCGAGCGAATTCGGCGGCGGCGGGAGTCAGGGCTGACGGTGGCTGAATTCTGTGAGTGGGAAGGCGTGTCAGTCGCGTCGTTCTACAACTGGCAGAAGAAACTGCAAGGCACAACATCCCGGAGGCAATCCGTGGAGTTGTTGACGCCTGAAGGCAGGTCACCGCGATCGCTGCATAAAGCGTCGTTCCTTCCCGTTCACGTCATGCAGGCCGGGGCCACCGCCTCACCATCAACACGCATTGAGATCCAACTGACGAACGGCGTTCGTGTCTTCGTACCGATCTCAGATTCTGAAACGGTCGAGAACACGATCGCAGTCGCGAGTCGCCTCTCGGCTTTGAAAGACAGTGCGATGAATCAGGATCGCCCACTTGCGGAGGACGCGACATGCTGACTTGTCCGACGCATCTGCCGATTTGGAGATCGGTTTGCAAATCGGCCCCACTTCGGCGCGGAAAACGGACCCACCTGGGAAACGAATTGACCACGGGGAGCTGCGTGGTATTTAAGCACTCTGCTTGTTTGAGGCTCAGCAGTTGGCTGCGGGCCGGAAGGCCGACAGCTGGCAGATTCGCATGATACTTCGGCCATCGTCGACAATGCCTTTCACCCACTTCGCTCGATCATTGAATGATTCAGTGCTCTCGAATGAGATCGAGGCACGATCTGCCGAATACGATTTCAGAATCTTGTCGCGATCAGCAACCGCAGTTCGAACGTCACTATCACCAGCCATCTTGCTGACCGGGGTTTAACTATCGAAAGTTACTTGTGTGTTCCTCACTAACGAAAGTGAGACCGGTCCCCTAACTTTAACTATCGAAAGTTAAAACTGGCCCCGTATTCAACGCAGTGGTATTTGGTGGGGTCTCGAACTCGACGCAACTTTTTCGTTGATCAGCCGAGTGAGTCCGCTGCTGCTGCAATAGTTATGCTGAAGCAGAGTCCAGCCTCTCTGGTGTCGTGGCTGACGCTTTGCCGGCTTCACATGAGCCCGAAGCTGTCTGTGAGGCACTGAAGCTGCCTGCGGTGACCTGAGGGGCATGCAGATGGCAGACAGAGATTCCAAGGCTTGATTGCTGCGGGATGCTGAACCCGAGCAGCGATTCCAGACTCAGTTCATTCAATCTGCAGGGCTCGGCTGTCTTGATTGTCCGACCCGCAGACCGAGCGATAACATGGTGAGCGCGAAGATTTCAGAGCTCGGGTACAACCTGTACCCCGGAGAAATCCAAAAACTGAGGCCATCAATCCTCATGATGCAGCTCTCACAGAAAGTTCAGATCGAAACCGAACCCCCGC
This sequence comes from Candidatus Kuenenia sp., assembly GCA_043722015.1. Classification (GTDB taxonomy): domain Bacteria; phylum Planctomycetota; class Planctomycetia; order Planctomycetales; family Planctomycetaceae; genus SXXK01. The sequence goes on from JAYSPO010000241.1 coordinate 7,568, forward strand.
TGCAATATGGTCCCTGCCTACAAGCCCTGCCTGTCGCAATTACTCGTTGGAGCGTGGCTGGCAGCTCACTGCCAAGCGTCAGTCGTCTATTTTCGTCGCTTCGTATCACGATGTCGGCAGCTCTACCCATCGCATGACCATAATCAGCCGGGCGCAGGATCATGGCCATACGCAGCATCGGCAAGAGAGTTTCGACGATACCTGAAACTGGACGACGCTCTCTCGCTCTCACGAAGTGTTTTCCTCCTCATTTTTACTTTTGGCTGAGCTGGTGGACGCCCGTGATCTCAGACATAAGCGTTTTGAGCGAAGCTGACAGTTTAGAACGAGCCCCGCCGTGATGTTTTAGCGCCAGGTTCAACCACCGCAGCCATCCTGCCAGTTCTGATTTGACAGCATCCACGAGTGCCTGCTTGCCCTCGGCTTTGATGTTGTCCGGAATTCGCCCGGCATTGCTATTTTTGTTTCCGAACCTCTGAAGTTTCAGTTTGTGCAACTGCGACACCGACAACCTGCCTTCCACAGCCTCAAGTGTTATCGCCTTTCGTTCCCGACTGTCTTCAACAGTGACCAGATGGACAAAGTGCGAAATGGTTAGTGCGAACAGGTTCTTGCGAAACTTCTGATACAGCTTGTCCAGGTCCGCCTGCGTATACAATCCCGACATTTGGCGATACGTTCTTGCGGTCGCTGCTCGAATCCCCAGTTTCTCTGCCTGCTTTTTGATCAGGCCGTCCTGCGCGTACGCCGGACAGTCATCGGCAAGCTTTCTGCCAACGTCGTACCACTTCTGAATTTCGGCAATATTCTTTTCAACCTTTGCCAGTGCCTTTTTAGATACGGAGGGTGAAGCCCCTGATTCCGAGTCTTTGTTTGCCATCGATCTTCTTTCTTAAAAGTTTGGCTCTTCCGGAGAATCAGTGGGTTCCATTCGGCGACATGAGCTCAGCTCCGGCTCGACAGAAGGGGCTAGCGGAACCTGTTTTGAAATGAAGTGACGATTACGGTGGTCCCGTGGTCAGTAGCGTGCCTGTCAGCAGAAACTCTCATTCAACAGGCAGCAGAGAAGTGCATTTGATGCCTCGATTGGTGAGTGAAAGTGTTAACCGACATTTTCGCAACCTCAGGAGGGCATCAAATGCACTTCAGGACTATCTTCAACCGTGTCACAGATTACAAGCCGTTTGTCGTGGACCATGTGCATTTGGTGGAACACGATTCCGGGCCAGTCAGGGAGGTCACGATGCGTGCTCGCGGGAACGGTCAGTCGAAAAATTCAGTTTGTGTGCAGCGATATGTGGCAGGCGTACCTGAAGGTGATTGCGAAGTAAGGTTCCGTGCGGGCGGGGCGTTGTCATCCGGTGTGGTGGAGGGATTTAACAACAAACGAAAACTGATCACCAGAAAATCCTACGGCTTTCGGACTCAAACCGCCTATGAAACCGCCCTTTATCACAACCTCGGCGACCTCCGGCTTCCCAGAATCCACCCACACATTCTTCTGAGGAGGCGTTTTTGAAAGAGACTCGTCGCATGTCCCGCAATGATGCGGCAAAAAAGGTGCTGGCGGTCGCTACCGAGTTGCGGATCATGTAGCGACACCCGGAATGCAAGACTCGGATGCAGGACATTCGGGTCAGTCGTGGAA
>JAYSPO010000242.1:0-1066 GCA_043722015.1 Candidatus Kuenenia sp.
TCGTTCGCCGGTCCCGTACAGCCATAATTGCTTCGCGGCTTCGGGGATGTCCTTCCATTTCATCTTCAGCATGGAATCAACGGGCAGACCGCAGTCCTGTTCGATCGCGTTGGAAGCTCCGACAAGCAGATGTCGTGGCCATCGCCCGATTTTGGTCCATGTTGGCAAGAGCAGCATGGACCCTTTTTGAATCGATTTCTCTTCATCGGCGACCAGATGATGCATCGGAAACCCATGCCGCATCCCGAGACCATTGCAGTCCATGCACATGCCCAACGGGCTGTTGAAGCTGAACAATTGCGGACTCGGCGGATCGTAACTCATTCCGCTTTCCGCACACGCATAGTGCGCGCTATAGAGACGATCAGAAGACCGCAACTGGCGAGCGGTGGGCGTCAGCCCTCCGGTACTACTGCCTTCCATTTCCATCGCGGACCCGGTATCCATGTCGATGGTCGATTCTGCCACCATGTCTGGCTCAGCGGTGGGCCGTCGTCGCTTCGCTCCTTGTCCTACCCTACGTTCGGCGGCAGGCATCGTAGTTGTACCGGAGGGCTGACGCCCACCGCTCGCCGAGTCATCGACGCTGCAAATCAGTCGCCCATCCGCGAGCTTTAATGCCTGCTCGACCGCCTCGGCCACACGCGTCCGCTGGCTGCCGCTGGCAACCAATCGATCGATCACAACCTCAATGTTGTGCTTGTGATGTTTGCGCAGCGTCGGCGCATCGCTGATGTTCACCGTCTCGCCATCAATGCGAGCTCTCAGGTAACCTCGTTTCAGCAGGTCTTCGAACAGATCGCGAAACTCACCCTTTTGATTCTGCACAATGGGGGCGAGAATCTGATACTTCGTTCCGGCAGGCTGATTCAGCAGGCTGTCAATAATCTGATCTGTCGATTGCGCCTTGATCGGCTTGCCAGAAACGTAACAATACCCCTGTCCAACTCGAGCGTAGAGCACACGCAGGAAGTCAAAGATTTCCGTGATCGTACCGACCGTACTTCGCGGATTTCTGCTGGTGGATTTCTGCTGAATGGAAATCGACGGTGCCAGCCCTGAAATG
>JAYSPO010000243.1:0-3161 GCA_043722015.1 Candidatus Kuenenia sp.
CGGGGCTGGACTGAGCGGAGCGAAGGAAGCCCCGGGGTTTCGGGCTATCGCCCTCCAACCCCGGCCACCCGAAGATTAAGATTTGACAAAGCACTAGCCCCTAAACAAGCGGCGTTTGGAGTGCGGTGACTCGTCACCGCTTTCTTTTTCAGGTAATTTGGCTCTGGGAACGACGTTCGTTTGCTCTGCTGATTTCACCTGAAATTGAAATGGAGTGTTTGCTGTCTTCCCACGCCGATTGACAAAAATGCCATGTTGGAAAGGCAAAGCGGCGACAAGTCGCCGCACTCCATATGGCTGTCGCTTGCATCAGGGCGAGCGCACTCCGGCTGATACCTCGATCTCGGCCGCGTGAAGAATAACTGTCGAGAACTGTTTGCCAATGAGGCAGGTTTTCAATAGGCCCAACGGGCCGACAGTTCGCTCCGGTGCTCGCCGACTTGTCACCTCACTTCGTCTCATTCAGTTCTTTGAGCAAGTTCCTCGCATTCACGAAATCTGGATCGATCGCCAGCGCGGCTTCGAGCCATAATCGAGCCAACTCAGGACGGTCCAACTGCTGTGCAAGCTGACCAAGTTGAAATCGTAGTTCCGCATTGCCGAGGTCACTAAACGCGGTTGCATTCAATTTGGCAAATTCATCCACGAGTTTTTCAAGTTCCGCAAGCCGCTCGGACTTCGCATCCGCTTCTGCGGCTCGCCCAGCCAGGCGAAGTGCTTTTACCAGCTGAAACAGGATCTCGAAATTTCCCGGATGTGTTGCTGACGCTTTTTCGAGCAAATCAATGACGTTTTCAGCTTTCCCGACCTCCAGCTCAATCGACGCTCTGGTCACAATCGCGGAGACAAGATCCGGGGCAAGCGCCAAAGCATCGTCGGCCTTACTGATCGCTTTCGCGGGATCCCCCATCGCGGCGTAGCAGGAGGCCTGCAGCGAAAATACCGACGCAGAAGGTTTCGCTTCCTGCAACGTATCCAGCGCTTCCGAATACTGCAGTTGGTGAACCAGACATTCGGCAAGCTCCTCGATGACAGCCTCTCGTTCGGATTCCAACAGACTTCGACGCAGTGCTTCACGATAATCTTCGATCGCGTCGCCCTGATGCTGAAAATCTTTTTCGATTCTTCCGATCAGCCGAAAAGGCCGACCATCTTCTGGATTCTTTTCACCGATGATTTTCAGATGTTCGAGCGCAAGCGACATCGAGCCGAGGTCATAATACGTGGATGCCAGCCAACGCCGTGCGTCAGAATTATCGTCATCCTCCTCCAATGCCCGCAGCAGCACTTGTTCGGCATCGACGAACTGATGCAGCCTGTAAAAGGCTTCCCCGCAACGTGTCAAAGCTGCAGTCCGCGTTTTTGGATTGCCTGTGGCCATCTGAAATTCAGATGCTGCTGCGGCGTATTCCTGAGTCTCCAGAAACAGCGTGCCTCGCAGCAGGTGCCCGTGGTCTTCGAACCCGGGGGTGTTCAACAGGAAGCGGGCTTCGTGAAACGCCGTCACTGCGTCTCCTTGGTTTGCCGCCGCCATGCCATTTTCAAAATGCTGCTGAGGATCCCGTCCTGCCCAGAGCATCAGACACACCACGCTCAGCAAGAGAATCGTCACGGCGAGCGTCGCAGAGATCTTCCAATGATCAACCATTCGCCTCAGAGAGCCTGGCAACGACCATTTACGATCTGTTTGATTCACGGCAACGATTTTCATTGCAGGCATGTCACCACGCCTGTTCACTATCGGACATCATCAAGGATCAGCGATGCACGACCCTCAACGGCGACCAAGGATTGGTCGATGTCAGGATTCTGGAAGGTCTGAATATTACCAGACGGCCATTGGATCCGCAATTCATCGATGTGTGCCGAGTCCCCCAGACCACACAGGACGAATCGCTCACCGATCGACATATAACTTCCGCCGCCCGTCAACTGAAAAAAGGATGTCAGACCATCGGCGACGACGCGGATCCGTGTTCCGACGGCGTCGCGGCAACTCTGAACACCGCACAGTCGAATCGTAAGGAAATGCCCCACATCGGCAGTCTCGTTCGTCAGCAGAGCTGCCGGGGAGTCCAGATGTGACACGCAGAAATCCGGCCGGCCATCTCGATTCCAGTCGAGGACCGCCAGTCCACGACCGAGAAGTTCGGTTTCAAAGTAACTTCCCACGTCCGATGCGGTTAACTCAGAAAATCCAGTCGCGGAACCAGTCCCGATGTTCGCGAAGAACTGAGGACGCATTCGATATTGCTGTCCAAACTGGTGATGGTCCCCGATGTGACCATTTGATACGACCAGATCGAGCCGACTATCCAGATCTGCATCCAAAAACGCTGTCCCGAACCCCAGCATTGGAAAACTTGGCGTTGCCAGGCCGCTGGCTGCCGTTGCATCTGAGAAAATTCCGTTGGGTTGACTGAGGTAAAGCGTATTTGATTCGTTCGCAAAGTTGGTCACAAAAAGATCCAGACTCTCGTCACTATTGACGTGGCCGATAGCGACGCCCATACAGGCCTGGGATTTTCCATCCCGATCAAATGCCAGACCGTTATTGACTGCAAATTCACGAAAATGAGACTGCGTACTGTGAGGTACGGATTGATTGAGGAAGCAGAAATTCGGCTGTTGGTCATTCGCGACAAAGATATCCAGCCGGTCATCGGAATCAAGATGTGCGGCGACGACTCCGAGACCCGGACCACCAGGCCGCTGAATTCCGGAGACGGTGGACTGATCTTCAAAGTGACCGTCACCGAGGTTGATCAGCAGACAGTCCTCTGTGGCGATAAAGCCTGCAGGGGAACAGGTAACTTTTACGTTTTCGTTCTCGCAGATTTTTTCGAAAACCTTGTCGCCATGAATGTAGTTCACCACGAACAGGTCTGTGAGTGAATCGCCGTTGAAATCTCCAGCCGCGCAACTGCTGGTCCAGGCATCACCAGCAAGACTCTCGGCGGCAGTGAGTGACGTGAACGTTCCGTCGCCGTTTCCGTGATACAGCCGATTAGGACCGATGTTGCCCAAATACACGTCATCGAAACCATCGTTGTCAAAGTCAGCGACCGTTGCACCCTGACCGAATCCGGTATCGCCAATTCCAGCCGCAGCCGTGGAATTCGTGAATGAGAGACCTCGACGATTCCGAAACATCTGATCTT
>JAYSPO010000244.1:0-5670 GCA_043722015.1 Candidatus Kuenenia sp.
CTGAGTTCCACGAGGTTGGCACCGCTTGCTGTCACGGTCGGCCAGTTTGTGGCCATGCGCAACTTGTAGGGTGTGACAAGCAACGCGCAGGCACACCGAATCATAGACATGGTGTGCCTGCGCTGCCGCGTGTCACACCCTACAAATTCACAAACCTGCCAGCCATGCTCTCGCCGTTTTTTGGGTCACGCTGGCAAAATCTGAATGCGAACGGTCCTGACACAGAAGAATTTGTGACGACATTGCGGTATTGTTCATCGCGTCTGTCGTCAACTCTTTGTGACCGCAGGAATCCGGTCGTCCAATTCAACAGTCGGAAAGCAATCTGTCAAATGAACACTGCTCTGGAGACTGCGGTCAGCCGCGTTTCTGTTACGGACTTCTATCGATCATTCGTGCGATTCCGGATTGATCTGAATATCACTCAACCCAGAACAATCAGCCAGCCGCCGCCATTTACGCTGAACAATGCACGCTTTCCGCTGGAATGTGTCTGTCGAATCACCAATGGTCCGGGTGCTGCGGCCAAAACGATCGAGTATGTGCTTGGTGCTTCGTGCAAGGCAGAACAGGTTCACGTGCGCGAAAACATCTGGCATGATCCAGCGGCTGATATGTGCCTGATCGCAGCTAGGGACGAATTCCTGGTGATCAAGAGCTGGGACCGAAACAACCGCGGAGTCATGCTCAGTCCTCCAACACTGGGGCCACAGCCTAAACGCCAGGCAGTAAAGTGTGCAGAAGCGTTTACGGACATGAATATCGATTTGCGGGGAGCATCAGGGCAACTACTAACCACGACGGAAGAGATTGTCACTGCAGTGCTTACCAATCGTCCGCTGGTTTCCCAGTCCGAATTCTCACTCTCCGACGGCTCGCACGTTTTCCTTGAATACCCGGTCAAGGTGATCAACGCGAGCGAACGAGAAATGTTCTATCAGGTTGATACAGGACCAGTCCTGGTGCCGGATGCGACGGCGTTTGACGGGACGAATGCAATCTCCGCCCTGCGGCTGGCGTTCATGGCTCACAACACGCTGGGCTGCACGGAGATGCTGCTGAATATTCCGACCGAAATCGCCCCGGGCCTGAGCGTGAATCACTATTCAAAAGTGATGAAGATCAACGCTATCAACCGCATGATCGCGGTGGACTGAAAGACATTCATGAATCCTGCACTTCCAGAACCTGTCAGGATCGGCGTAGTCGGGCTCGGTCGATTCGGCCGATTGCATGCACTCACCCTGGCGGGACTTGCGGAAGCCCGATTGAAAGGGCTGGTTGGACGGCGGCCAGCAAGTCTCGAATCGTTGACGCCGGAATTTCCGGGCGTCCCGACGTGGACGAATCTGGCACAGGCGATCGACGAGTCCGATACTGAAGCCTGGGTTGTGGCATGTTCGACAGCGTCCCACGTCACCGTCACACGGCAACTGTTGGCGGCAGGCAAGAAGGTCCTTCTGGAAAAACCTGTTGCCGACAACCTGCGCGACGCCATGAGTCTCACGCCGCTGGTTCATCCTGATTCAGGAAACCTGATGATGGGACACATTGTTCTGTTCAACAGCGAATTTCAGCAATTGCTTGACGAAGTACGGCAGCGCGGACGAATTTCGTATGTCGACTGTGTTCGGCATCGACCGGCATCGATTGTAAAACAATTCCCCGGTGAGAACCCGCTGCATGCCGTCATGATTCATGATTTGTACGCGACTCAAGTGTTGCTTGATCGAGCCGAGCCAGAGTTTTTTAGTGCGTGTTACCATCGCACAAACGCCGGCGAGATTGACCTGGCACTGGCACAGCTCCGGTGGACGAATGGCCCTGTGGCTTCATTCGCAGCGTCGTACCTGACACCCGCCGGAATGCCGCCGCGAGGATATGACCGCACCGAAGTTTTCGGCGACGGATGGTCGGCACGAATCAATCCCAACCCAAGACCGATCGAAGTCTGGGACAGTCAGGCGCGCTGGCCGCTGGCACTGGAGATTCGAACGGGTGCTGAAGGTGCATCCGGGATGATGGCGGAAGAGCTCCGATGTTTCTGTCGCGTAGTGAGAGGCCGGCAAAGTGTCCCCGTCGGTGCAACATTCGCCGACGCGCTTCAGGTGCAGCGATGGATGGACACGCTGGACAGCGTTGCTCGATAGAGGGTTTCCTTGCCGAGTAAAAAGGCATTCCGGTCGGCGGAACGAACGGCCTACTGTACACCCGTCGCTCCGCCGACGGGCACGATCTCGCCCATGGCGGTCGCTTCCGCCCAGGACCTGTATCAGACTTCGATCCGCGACGCCTGGATTATTGATGAGCGGCGGGACTGGCTTGAAATACGAAATCCAGTGCCGCCTTTACGTCGAGGCGTCGAAATGTGAGTTTGCTGTCAGGGTCTTCTACAACGGTGCCTGTCTTTTGCATAATTTTCAACATGGCTTCCGGCAGATTTTTGGCATCCTGCTTCCAATCGTATCTGGTCTTTTCAATGGCCTCTCGCAGCAGGATGGCAGCCCCGCAGGCAATGGCATTTGACGATGATGTGGCCGCAGCTGGAACCAGCAGGTCAACTTTCGCATGGCGATCAAGATAGGCAATGTCCCTGCCTGGTGTGACGGCACCGATGGCGAAAGAAAACGGTTGGCTGGCTGGCCACGAGATCCCGTTTACGAAAGCATGATTTCCCGCAGGCGCGCTTACCCAAATCCCCAGTTCTCGCAGCGTCCGGAGTTCAGCGTCAATCTCTGTGGGGACCGGCACACCATGCTCCAGATCATCGACCGGGGCCAGATTGACGGTCGTGATCCGAAATTCCTGGTGGTGGTCGATGACCCAGCGCAGACCGGCCGCCAACGTCTTGCTGTCTGTCACGTTGCAGTGGCAGCATTCCAGCGCACGGATGATCGCGACCTGATCGTTGAACGCAACTCCCAGTTTTCCGCCGTGATTCACTGACGAAGGAATGCCGATTGTGGAACCGTGGTATCCCTTTCCTTCATGCTGCGGATTGTCATCACCATCGACACTGTCGTAAGAAACGAGCACCTTGGGGATCTCTCCGTCCGACGAAGACCATTCGGGCATGGACAACGTGCAACCATCATCGACGAGAGCCAATGTCTGCCCTTTGCCGAACGAGAGTCGATCGCGATAAGCTTCCCACGCATCAGTCACCCGCGCATGCGCGAACGCTGGCGGATCAGCAGGCTCTCCGGCGACCGCGGCGCGAGCTGTGATCAGGATTGTGGCAAAGATTCGATGTCGAAGTCTCATTGGATACTCCCGCAGGCTGTCTGTCGTCCGCTTATCTCAGATAATGCTGCGTTTGAGGCGGAGTCGCGAAGGGCCTTCATACAACCGAATAAGGGACAACCGAATAAGGTCAGCCGAATAAGGACAACCGAATGAGTGCAATCGCAGGCTTGTGCTTATTCGGTTGTCCTTCATTCGATTGTGTTCTCCACGTAAGTGAAAAGAAACCGGGTGCTGTCAGAAACCTCATCAGCAAGTCTCGGCGACGCGACGCTGCAGATCCTGAAGTTCAATCATCGGAGCCGATGTGTGCTGCACCATGGCGTCCAGGGATGGTGGATCTTTGAACGCCGAGCCGGTGATGAGGCAGACGATGTTTGCGTCCGGATCGAGATACCCTGTTTTCGCTGCCTGTAACGCACCGGCGACGGCGGTTGAGCCTGCGGGTTCCGCAAAGATTCCCTCTTCGCGAGCCAGACGTGACTGAGTTTCCCAGACGAAGTGATCCTCAACCAGATGTCCGGTCCCGCCGTTTCGCCGACAGGCGGCGATCACGGCATTTCCATCAATGATCTGCGGCACCTGCAGGCCACTGATCCGGCTCGTGCATTGCACGGCTCGTGCCACGTTGAGTCCGTCACGCAATGGACCGGCAATCGTGTTATTCCCTTCCGGTTGCACGCATTCGACCCGCGGCATTGTCATTAACTGACCGGCATCGTGAAGCTGTTCGAAACCCAGCGAGACTGCGAGAGTCAGCCCACCGCCCCCTGCCATGCAGAAGACGTGATCCCAGGCCCTGCGATCGATCTCTGTTGCTTGCTCGTCCAGTTCATAACTCAGACTTTTCACTCCGCTCATGCCGACCGGACTGAAAGCGAACGCGCTGATCTGCATCTGAGCTTGTGGGCGCGCACTCAACTTTTTGAGACACTCGACGACCTGTTCCGATAACTGACTATCGACTCCGAATCCGCGGACTCGATAGAGCTGTGCGCCGTACGCCAGCATTTGCTTCAGCTTTCCCTCGGGTGCTCCCTCGACAATGGCGATCTCGCAGGAGATTCCCGCCAGAGCACAATATGCGGCAAGCGCTGCGCCGGTATTTCCGCTCGAAGTCGCGATACATTCCGTCTTGCCGCATGCGACCATGTCTGAGATTGCCGCGCAGGCGAAACGATCCTTGTACGAGCCGCTGGGATTCGTAAATTCCAGTTTGAAGAACAGGTTTTTCAGACCAACAGACGGTCCCAGGCGGCGAGATCTGACGATGGGCGTGTTTCCCTCGCCGAGCGTCATGCGTGCTGATGTCGGCACTGCATCGAGCCATTGTGAAAATCGCCAGATACCTGAATTCATGCATTGTTCATTCATCGTTGTAACTCTTTCGTGAATCGCCTGGCAGACTTTCTCGACCGCCCAGAGAGACCAGCGGGTTTGGCTTCGGCCTGGCTGGTAACAGCAAGACGGCCAGCAGGATGCCGCTCAGAATCAGCAGGCCACATACAAGGAAGCTGAGGCGAAATCCGAGGGACGTACTATTCATACCAAAGGCCGTCCACCCTGCCTGCTTGACACCATCCACAATTGCTCCATAAAGATAACCGGCCGGTGCGGCAGGCACCATGAGCATCGTGACGAAGGCCATGTTGCGCCGCAACTGGTCTCGCCGTGAGGCGGATACGATATAGTTTGGCGCGTAGACTCCCACCAATTCTCCCGCGCCGTGGAGTCCCGACGCGACCAGGTACCACGGTCCCGTAACGAAAATCGCCCAAACCTGAGCGGACAGAAAAATCGACGAGGTCGCGAGAATGCCGACTCGCGGATTCGTGCGAGTCAGGACCCATCCAAGGCACGCACCTGCGACCACTTTGAAGCTGAAGCGGAGCATGTTCTGCTTTCCGGCCCAATCCCGCGGAAGATCGCCCACAGCTTCCGTGGTATAAAGGTTCATGTTCGACGGAATGACATTTCCCGCGTAGATCAAAATCGTGACGATCGTGGCGAGTAACAGCACGCGCTGCTGGAGGATCGACCGGAAATGGTAGATGAACGCCAGCGCTGCACCGAAGGCACACAGGCCGCCCGCCGCCCGAAGCTCTGTCCCTGTGAGCAACCATGCGGACGACAGCGCCTCGGTCGCGGCCTCGTCGGGGACCGATGAAAATTGCATCAGCGCGACTGCCGCGAACATCAGAGGCAGACCAATCAGCAAGCCAATCACCGAGGAAACCGGCTCCCGCGGCTGTTCGTGTTCGACGGCGGAGATCACGAAGAACTGCGAGAACACTGCCACCAATCCCATCACGGGCACACCGGCTGCAAACAGAATGATGAAGTTCGTCGGATACGCAAAGCTGGTGAAATGCCATCCGAACAGGTCCCCCCCCATCAGAGCAGTCTGGCCGAACGAACCGACAACCG
>JAYSPO010000245.1:0-2769 GCA_043722015.1 Candidatus Kuenenia sp.
ATCGTAACGCTGACGTCATCCAATACGAATAAAGCCACGGTTCCCGCGACGGTGACCATTCTTGCGGGCCAGAGCATAGCCACCGCGACGATCGCTGCGGTTGACAACAACACCGCCGATGGTGCCGCCACGGTCACGATTACAGCGTCAGCGACGGGATTCGCCAACGTGACAACGACGCTGACGGTCAACGACAATGAAACAGCACTGAGCCTCAGTGCCAGCCCGGCGACCTTTTCAGAGAATGCCGGTGCATCCGCATCGACGCTGACGGTGACCCGCACTGGCCCGACGACCGCAGCACAGATCGTGACACTGACGTCGTCGAATACCGGCAAAGCGACAGTTCCCGCGACAGTCACCATTCTTGCGGGCCAGACCACAGCCACCGCGACGATCGCGGCGATTGACAACAATACCGTCGATGGTGCGGCAACAGTCACGATCACAGCTTCAGCGACAGGATTCGCGAACGCGACAACCACGCTGACTGTCAACGACAACGAAACAGCACTGACCGTCAATGCCAGCCCCGCCACATTTTCAGAGAATGCCGGCGCATCCGCATCGACGCTGACGGTGACCCGCACTGGCCCGACGACCGCAGCGCAGATCGTGACGCTGACGTCGTCGAATACCGGCAAAGCGACAGTTCCCACGACAGTCACCATTCTTGCGGGCCAGAGCACAGCCACCGCGACGATCGCGGCGATTGACAACAATACCGTCGATGGTGCGGCAACAGTCACCATCACAGCTTCAGCGACGGGGTTCGCGAACGCGACGACCACGCTGACTGTCAACGACAATGACATCGCCTTGACTGCGGCGTTTATCGCCGCCGATGCAGTTCAGTCGAATGGAACAAAGATCACACGCGATTCCACTTCGCAGGTCACGGGAATGACAGCTGCTGGAGCGACAATCACAGTGGACAGCAACGGCGATGGCGTGTTTGACAACGGAAGTGCCACCGCTGGAATTAACGGAAGTTACACGGTAGATGTGACACTGTCCCACACTGCGACAAATCATGGAGCAAACCGATTTGTTGTGAAATCGGTCTCCGGGGCAAATTCCGCACAATTCGCTGTGGACGCACACCTGGCCGTCGGTACGGTAGTACATTTTGCCACGAACCAGGGTGCGTATGATGTCGAATTGCTGAATACTGAAGCTCCATTGACCGTGGCAAATTTTCTGAGCTATGTGAATTCCGGCGCCTATCAGAACATGTTCGTGCATCGGACCAACGCCGGGAGTGCAAAATTCATTCAGGGCGGCGGATTTAAGGTGGTTAATGGCCAGGTCAGTTCTGTGGCGACAACGGCCCCGGTCACCAATGAATTCATGGCAGCAAATTCGAACGTCAGTGGAACGCTGTCGATGGCCTTGCTCGGAGACGGTGGCGGCGGAAGTCAGCCAAACAGCGGGACAAGTCAGTGGTTTGTCAATACGTCAAATAATGGAGCAGGGTTTGATCCAGGAAACTACACGGTCTTTGGACGCGTGATTGGCGATGGCGTCACAGTCGCTGCGCAGATCAGCAATCTGACTCAGCGAAATCTGAATACACTCTACGCTTCAAGTGCACTTGGCGAAGTGCCGTTGTCTGCGTTCAACCCGGCAAATACGCCGATCACCGGCACCGCAGCGACAACTTTGAACAGTGCTGTCGTCACGGGAACTGGCACCCTGTTCACCACGGAACTGGCAGTTGGACAATCGATTGTCATCGGCACTGGGCGCGCATTCTTCATTGCGTCGATTCAATCAAACACTTCGCTGACCCTGACCTCAACCGTACCGATCACGGCCGCGAACCAGGCTGTCACAAAGAACGTTGTACCAAACGACGCCGACTTTGTCGTGTTCAGCAGCATCGGCAAGATTCTGGATACGATCTAGTCTCGTTCGAATACTCCGCATGCAACATGGCCGCCAAAGCCCAATGACAGCTTGGCGGCCTTTTGCATGTGTGGCATCCTGCGAGCCTGTGGCTGCAATGGAATGTGGCAGCGTTCATCGAGCGAGGTCAGATTTGTCGTGCCAGGAACCTGTTGCTGATGCAATGCCAGCAGTGTCAGTACAGTTTCCACGCTGCCAGCCGCGCCCAGCAGGTGGCCAATCGCGCCCTTCATACCAAAACACTGTGGCATGGCAGCCCCGAATGCCATGTGAATGCCGCGTGCTTCCGCGAGATCGTTCGATTCCGTTCCAGTCCCGTGCAGACTCAGGATATCCGGGCGCATGCCGTTCAAAGTCAGCGTGCGTTTGAGAACTTCGCTGACCACGGCACCACTTTCATCGACCTGGGTCATCCCGGTAGGATCGTTGAGCCATCCTCCAGCGAGGACTTTGGCGATCGACCTGGCACGGCGGAATCTGGCATGGGCGCGGGATTCCAGCACAGCGACGCCAGCACCTTCTCCCACGACAAAGCCGTCACGGGACTTGTCGAACGGACGACAGGCTGTGGCAGCATCACTGTGGCGGGATGTCACGCGCAGACGGTGAAAGGACGCCAGCACCGATGATCTCAGGCCGGCATCCGCGCTGCCCACGATACACACATCACATTCGCCGCGATGGATCATGGCCGCACCCTGCAGGAATGCAATCAATCCCGTGGCACATGCAGCGACGGGACATGAACTGGCGACTGTCGCTCCTGTCAATGCCGCGATAGCACGCGTCGCACTGTCCGGCTGTACGCCGCAGTTCCACAAATCCACAGAATCTTTTTGAAGCTGAAACGCAGGTTGGGAA
>JAYSPO010000246.1:0-4444 GCA_043722015.1 Candidatus Kuenenia sp.
GTTTTAATCTTCAATGTCGGCATTTTCGTTTAACGGCGAGCCGCAGGCGTAGTCGAAACGGGGCACCGACGCCTGCGGCTTGCCGTTAAACGATTAAAACGACAGTCCCCTTGTCGATATGGTGCGATGATCATAAAGCCAGCATTTTTAGTGATCAACATCATTCTCACGAATCCGGCGACACGTCATTCCTGCCCGCGCGAGGACTATTTGTTGTGGCGTCAGACATGACGCACGGGTAAAACATGGATCAATTCTCCGAAACCCAAATCGAAAATGGGTGCCGAAGGCGCGTCGTCTCGAACTCGCATCTAAATTTCCCTTGCGAACTGAACGAATCAACAGAAAAGTTGATGGCAAAGGAACAGGAAGAATTCACATGCAGCCGGGGAAATTGTCAAGAGTTGTAAAGGTCCTGCGGCGGCGAGGTTGGCTGGCGATACTGATGGCGGTGCATGTGCCATTCCTGATCGCCTATCTGGGCGGACTGTGGCGGCACACGCACTATCAGTTCTTCCCGTTCGCGATCGGTGCGTTCGTGTGGCTGTTTGCCACGCGACGAAACGAAGAGCCGGAGCGGTGGACATGGCCCACACGACTCCTGATTGCGGTTGATGTTGTCTGTCTGGCCGTACAGCCGTTCCAGTATTCACCGTGGTTGGCAGCTGCGGGACTGGTGGCATTACTCACGGCGTGGTGCCTTGCCAGTCGGGACGACGGTTATGACCGACGGTTGACGTACCTTGTGCTGTTGCCGCTGCTGGTCGTGCGTTTGCCGTTGATGTATGACGAGCAGTTGATTCACTGGCTTCAGCGATTGACCACATCGTTCGCCAGCAGCCTTATGCATCGCATGGGGATGCTGCACTTCCGCGAAGGAAACATTTTGCAGTTCCCGAGTAAGAGCTTTATGGTGGAAGAGGCCTGCAGCGGAGTTCAGTCGCTCTTCACAATTCTGTTCCTTGCCGCACTGGTCATTTGTCTGAAACGACGATCAGTGATTCATGGGACTGTGTTGCTGGCTTCCGGGTTTTTCTTTGCCGGGATCATGAACACGCTGAGGGTGTTTTCCGTCGCATCTGCATGGGATAAGTATGCGATCGATCTGTCCAGCGGCATTTCGCACGATGTGCTGGGCTACATTTGCCTCGCGGTGGCCGCGGTGATGCTGATGAGTGCTGATGCATTTCTCGGATTTTTCTTCGATCCTTTTACGGATGAGTTTCAGCCGAAGGATGTCGAACAATCTTTTCACAATCCTTTGATTCGACTGTGGAATCGGCTGGTGGCTGTTGTGCCGATACCGACCGGCAGCCAGCCAAAAAACTCTTCTCAGGCTTCCGCGAGACAAGGCAGTGATCGAGGCGCCGACGCTGAACGTCCCAAGTATTCCTCGTGGCGTGAGTTGTTGAATCCTCGCAAGTGCTTCCGCTTTGGTTTTGACTTTCTGGAATGCTGGTATCGTTCCCGAACCTATGGCCGCCTGCTGGCCGGGCTACCTTTTCTGGCTGCAACCGTCGGAGGCATTTTTCTGGTCGGGTGGTTGAGACATGCATCGGACGCTCCAATCATTGCGGCCTACGAGAATGCGTTCGACACGGCCTCGGGGCATGATCAGGAAACGAAGCGGGAAACGTATCTCCGTGCCCTCAACAGTCTGCGTCCTCTGGACTTCCGATACCGATTTCGCCTTGCTGAGTTTCTGTTCAAGCAAGGGCGACAGAACGAGGGACTGAGCGAAATCATCCGTCTGGCACCCGAGACGGGTCTCGGTCATGCTGACGCTCGTATGTGGCTTGTGAGGCAGGCCATGCAGCCGCAACCTGTCCAGTCTTTGTCGCTGGACCAGATCGAGAAACAGCTGCAGGCTGTCGTCCAACAGGTCCCGACCGACATTGAAGCGCACCAGCTGCTGGCGAAGTTGTACGCAGGTCGCAGTGATTGGATGCTGGCGGAACAGCACCTGTCTCAGGCCGCCGGCATCATGCCTGAGTTGAATCTTGCCCTCGCGCGACTCAGGAAACGCCGCAACACCAGTCCAGACGATCTTCTGATCGCCGCCCAGCGGGCGGTGGTGGCTCTGAGCGAGCAACTGGAAAAGGATCGTGCCAATTCCAAATTACGAGTGGAACTGGCGGAAGCCATGGTCCTGGCAGGCCGAGGGGCTTCGGGCCGGGAAGTTCTGGTTTCCGGACTGATTCAGCAAAAGGATGATCCAGTGCTGACGCACGCGCTCAGCGAGTTTGATCTGATGATGGTGGACCGCCGCCTCACAGAGTCTCCCCAGAATCGGGATGTCTGTGTTCCCGTTGTGGCGGCCGCGCTGGAACGGGATCCTTCAAGTGCCATTGCGGTTCAGATGCTGGTGCGATTGCAGTCCATGGGAGCTGAGATTTCCAGCGTGTCGTTTCAGAAAGCGTTGGACTACTGGCAAAAAGAAATCAAAGAAACGCCTGATGACAACACCCGAATTCTGCTGAGTCAGATCCTCCTGCTCAGTGGCGATCCAGAGAAAGCCGCAGAGACGATACGACCGGCCCTCGATCAGCACCCTGAGCTCCGTTTGAACTTCGCCCGACTTCTGAAACAAAGTGGTAAAACAGAAGAGTCCGCAATCCTGCTGAACTTGCTGGTCACGGAATCTCAGAGCCAATTGGAACAGGATCCCAAAGATACGGCGGCAGCGACTCAGTTGGGCGAAGCTCTGCTGGTTCTCGGTCGCCCTGAAGATGTCAGACAGATCTTAATCACGTTTGCCGCCGATCCAGCCACAAGTCGGATTCCGACGGACGCGGGACTGGCAGCGTTGTACGGTTGGGCTTGTCTTGGCTGCTACGACAAACTGACCGAGTCCAACGTCGAACTGCGAAGGCCGACCGACGCCGGATCGATTCCAGCCTCAGCCCCGATCGCCAATTCCACCGCATCGAACGGTGAACCGCAGATCGCAATCAATGCAGCGGACGCCTCAACATCGCGGGCTGAAGGCCCGGAGCCAGCCGTGCTGCTGGAATTGCTGGCCGACGCAGTTGCGTGTCAGTCGACCACCAATCAGGCGATTGATTGGATTTCCAGACTCAGTCTTTCATCACATCCGGCAGCCGCAGGTGCCGAAAACCTGGTACGACAGCTTCGACTGGAAGGCCCCTACGGAGGCCAGGTCCTTAACCAGCTCGGCATGCACGCCCTGCTGATGAACCGTTTTGACAAAGCAACATCCTATCTGGAACTGGCAAACATTCAGACTCGGGGCCGTGATCCGATGATCCTGAACAACCTGGCGATTGCGATCATTCGAAGCGATGAAGGTTCGAAGGGCAAGGCGCTGGAGCGGGCGAATGAAACGCTCGCGCTGCTTCCGGATCACCCGGACGCACTGGCCACACGCGGCGAAATCTATGTCGCCATGGAACGCTGGCCAGACGCGATTGCCGACCTCACGGAATCCCTGAAACTTCGAAGCAGGAATGCCGAAGTACATCGACTGCTCGAGAAAGCCTATACAGGACTGCCCGACCCGCAGATGGCTGAAGAACATCGCCAACGAGCGTCAGAGCTGGAGGCGGCTGAAGTCGCTGACCCGAAGACGACGACCGGTTCGTACGACGACGGGCGCTAGCCCAATGGCACTCGATTTCTTCTATCAGCCGGTACGCGCTAGCGGGTCGTTGATTTAGTGACCATTTCGTTCGTAGTCCCGGCTTCAGCCGGAATCCGCTGGCAGTTTGGCCCCAAAAGCCGCCTGAAGGCGGGACTACAAACTTTAATCAACGCGGTCGGGGTCCGGCGGGGTCCGGTGCGCGGCGGGGTCCGGTGCCAGTCACCGTGGACGACCGCCGTGCAGGCGAAGCCACTGACGACGCTCCTGTCTCCATTCTTCCAGCACCGACGTGGGAATGGAATCGTCCGTCCGCCATGTCGCAAAGCAAACGACACCCGCCTGGAGCCGATGCGGCTGTTTTCGTTCGATGACCGTGTATTCGGTATGTGGATCAAAGAAATGCAGATCCATGAGTCACCTCCTCGCAAAATGTAGCCGTCACGCTCCGCCGTGACGAGCCAGGAACAGGGCCACATGCCTCAAGATCCCGCGATGATTGTCTTTCAGTTCTTTGCGACTCTTCTGTTCGTGAAACCATGTTTCGGTAGATGAATATCGATTGACATATGCTCATCACGACGGAGCGTGATGGCTACTTTGCTCCGCCGTGACGAGCCAGGAACAGGGCCATACCACTCAAGATCCCGCGATGATTGTCTTTCAGTCCATTGCGACTCTTCTGATCGTGAAACCATGTTTCGGTAGATGAATATCGATTGACATATGCTCATCACGACGGAGCGTATGGGATGCGTGTGCTGGACCTCGGTTGCGGGCGGGCTTTGTCGTCGATCTTTCTCCACCGTGAATTTGGCGTCGAGGTTTGGGCGACCGACCTGTGGT
>JAYSPO010000247.1:0-9923 GCA_043722015.1 Candidatus Kuenenia sp.
TAATCAGCACCATGTTGGGAAAGCGTAGGAAACTGGTGTGTTCCGCTCCGCTTCACACACCCTACCTGAATCACTAAATCAACAGACCGCTTGTATCAAGTGACCGAACTCAAGATCACTTGATTGAGAACGATATTGCGGCGCGAAGATGCTAGACTGAAGGGGTGATTGACGGGATGTTTTTGGGTGTATGTTGGAGAATTCAGGGAATGACGGGCGATGTCACTCAAATCCTGCTGGACGTTACGGCGGGCAAGCGGGAACGTATTGATGAACTTTTCACGTTGCTTTATCAGGACCTGAAATCTGCTGCCGCCTGTGCGTTGCGGGGTGAGCGGCCCAATCATACTTTGCAGCCGACGGCACTTGTCAACCAGGTCTATCTGCAGTTGGTCAATCAGACTCGTGTTGATTGGCAGGATCGATCGCATTTCTGTGCGGTGGCGTCGACGCTGATGCGGCGAATTCTGGTCGATTACGCTCGGGCCCGGCTTGCAGAGAAGCGTGGCGGTGGGGCTGGTTTGCTGTCATTGGCTATTGATCCGGCGATCATGGCCAGCCACAATGAAGTGGACATGATTGCACTGGACAATGCCTTGATCCAGCTGGCGGAATTGAATCCACGGCATGCCCGGGTGATCGAATTGCGTTTTTTTGGCGGATTATCGATCGAAGAGACCTCCCATGTTCTCGAAGTTTCCGCGTGGACTGTGAAGAACGACTGGCGAGCGGCTCGCGCGTGGCTTTTGACGCAACTTGATGGCGAAGATCCTTCATGACCCCCGACGATTATCAGCGAATGACCGAGACTTTCCTGCGGCTGTGTGAACTACCCGCCGCAGAACGCACGGCTGCGATGGCAGAACTAAAGCAGCAGGATCCGGATTTCCATAAGGCCATAGAGGCCATGTTGCGACAGGATGATGAGGACGATTCTCGATTTATCAGCAAAACTGATGAGACATTCCGCCCCGACTCAAAAGCGGGCCATGTGATGTTTTCGTCGATGGCTCGTGGCGACGAGTTGTCCGAAGATCGATACAAACTCACAAGGCTGCACGCCACCGGTGGAATGGGGCGAGTCTGGCTGGCGCGAGATAACTCAATCGGCCGCAATGTGGCCCTGAAGGAACTGCGTCCTGAAACGCCATCGGCACCGGGAATCTGGAATCGATTCCTGAACGAAGCGAAAGTAACGGGCCAGCTCGAACACCCGGGCATTGTTCCAGTCTACGAAGTCGATGCGGACGATTCTGATCGGCCGTTCTACACGATGCGGTTCGTGAAAGGGCAAACTCTGCATGACGCGATCTGTGATTTCACGACGCTGCGAACAACCGGCAAATCTTCTCCGATGGAGTTGCGTGACCTGATCACGTCTCTGATCGGAGTGGCCAACGCGATCGGCTACGCGCATTCTCGAGGCGTGCTGCATCGTGACCTCAAGGGCCAGAACGTGGTCCTTGGAGATTACGGCGAAGTGATTGTGCTCGACTGGGGCCTTGCCTGCATCGTCGGTGCGGTCGAAGTCGACGACGATCAATTGCCGGTGTCAGGTTCGGGAGTCTCGGAACAGACCAACGCGGGCCAGGTGATCGGTACGCCAGCCTACATGTCGCCGGAGCAGGCGCTGGGACAGCCGGAGAAAATAAATGCTCAGACCGACGTCTTCGGCCTTGGCGGCATTCTGTACGAAATCCTGACTGGTCTATCTCCGTTCCAGGCTGCCACGGTGTTGGAGACTCTGGAAAAGGCAAAGGCGTGCAATCCAGTGTCGCCTCGGTTGATCTGGGCTGATGCTCCAAAGGCACTGCAAGCAATCTGCCTGAAAGCCTTGTCGAAACACCAGGCTGAGCGATACGCCTCAGCGATTGAGTTTGCCGATGACCTGCGACGTTGGCAGGCCGATGAATCAGTGAGTGCGTATCCGGATCCATTGTCCGTTCGCGTCAGCCGGTGGGCTCGGCGGCATCGGACAATGGTTGTTACGGCGGCAGCTCTTTCGGTAATGGCGATTGTCGCGTTATCGACAAGCACGATCCTGATCTCTCGCGAACAGGTCAAGACAGCCGCAGCGCAGACTCGGGCTGAGGCCAATCTTGCGAAAGCCCGCGAGGCCGTGCAGCGCATGCTGACGGAAGTCGGCGATGAGCGGCTGAAGAATATTCCTCAGATGGAGAAGCTGCGAGAAACGCTGCTGCAGGAAGCACTCGAATTCAACAAGGGCTTTCTGCTGGAATCCGACGATCCCGAGATTCGAAAAGAAGCCGGTCTGGCTTACGGCAACGTCGCTTCGATCTACAAGATGCTCGGTAAGTCTGACGAGGCCTTGAACTCGTGGCGACACGGCCTTGAGACTCTGACGGAGCTGCATGCATCGGATCCAAAGAATCAGGACTACACGCAAGCGCTGGCGGGCAGCCTTTTGAATGCGGCTTATACGCAGCAAACTCTCGGTCTTTCGGCAGAGACGGAAGCAACCTGCAGGAAAGCCCTGGACTTGCTCGAACCTCTGGCAAAGAGCAAGTCTGCTGATGATGGAATGCTTGATACGATCGCCTCCTGTCAGCGCACGATTGGAAATGCCAGACTCGCAACGGGTGAGAGTGCGGATGCAGAATCGTGGTTCGAAAAGGCCCTCAAGACATACCAGCAAATGTCGGATGACGGCCAAAAGAGCGTCAGTGCTCTGCAGAATCAATCGAACGTCCGATCAGCTCTGGGGCGTTTGATGACGACAACCGGTCGCACGAGGGAAGCACGTGATCAGTTCAATGAGATGCTTCGGCTGACAAGTACACTGGTGGAAAAACAACCTGAGAATCATCAGTTCCGCGAATTGTCGGCGACGGCCCATCAATGGCTGTCTGACCTGGATCGAAGCACCGGCGATCGTGACGTGAGTCGGACGCGCGCGCTCGAGGCGTTGCAGATTCGCGAAGAACTGGCTCGCGATTTCCCGCACATCGCGGACTATCAGTACGCCGTCGCGAGTGGGTACGGCAGCATTGCGATTTCATTCGCCGAATCGGGCAATCCCACAGAAGCGGAAAAGTACTTTGTGAAGGGAGCAGAGGCCGCTCGAAAGCTGGCAACCTCTTTTTCATCGGTCCCCCTGTATCGATATCAGGCGGCAACCTCAATTCGAGTTGCTGCTGTGTACTATTTCAACACCCGCCGCATTGACGAAGCAAAAGTGGAACTGGTCGATGCTGTGAGCCGATTCCAGGCCCTTGCGACGGAATACCCGGATACGCCGATGTATCGAATGGATCTCGCCATCGCCATGGACACGCTGGCACGCTGTCATCAGTTGCAGGAAGCCACGGTCGAGGCGCGGAAGCTGTTCGAACAGTCGATCGCAATCTACGAAACACTGCTGTCCGAACAGTCCGATGTTGTCAAAGTTCGACACAAGCTGGCGCAGGATTATCGGAGTTTGGGAGAACTCGCTGCATCTGCAAAAGATCTGGAAGTGGCCGAGGCGTTTCTGCGAAAAGCCCTCTCGATGCATCGTGAGACAGCCGCAGCCTTTCCTGAAATCGCGGAGCACCACCGCTGGGTGGCCGTTGGGCTGGACAAACTCGCCGATTTTCTCGTGCTGAAGGGAGGATCGGAGCCCGAACTGGAAGAAGCTCTAAAGGCAGCCGACGAGTCCCTTCAAATCCGTCGACGTCTGTTGAACGAGAATCCGAAATGGATGCAGCCGCAGGTTGAGATACCGTTCAGTCTGTTGTTGAAAGGCAGGATTCAGCAGGCGTTGAAGAATGTCGAAGGCGCAGCGGCGACGTTTGAATCCGCTGCAGCGTACTGCGCCGATCTGCTGACCCGATTTCCGAATGACTCCAATGTGATCGAGGATCATGCGGGTTCGTATGAACTGCGAGCACGCCTTTATGAAACAGTCAGACAGTTGAAAGAGGCTATTGCGGAGTTCGGCAAAGCCACTGCCATTCGCCGCGAACACATCGCCAGGTTTCCTGATGAGCAGCGCGCGAAGAACGGGTTACGAGCCAACCTGGCCGACGTGGCTGAGGTGCAGCTTTTGGCTGATGATCATGATGCGGCGCTGACGGCGTTGAAAGAATCACTGGCACTGCCGGCAGACAAGTCCTGGGAAACTTCGCTGCGAGCCGCTGAAGTTTTGGCTCAATGCAGTCAGCGTCCAGCAACGGAGCCATCAACCGACAATCCGCCGAAGCCTGTCACGGACGTCGCCATTGCTGATCTGGCAGTCGCGGAACTGCTCGTGTCCCTGAACGCCGGACATCCGAACCCGGCCGAGGTCGCCGCCTCCGAGAAGTTCGCTCCATTGACGATGCTGGATTCCTGGAAAGCCGTGACCGAGTTCGTCGCTGCCGCGAAACCGTAAGGGATTTACGATCGTATCCTGAACCCCCGGGGCTTCGTTCGCTCCGCTCAGTCCAGCCCCGGCCACCCGTCCATCGAAGCAAGAGAGACAGAGTACGGGCCTCCCTGCTGCGATTGGCGAGCGGGGGACGTGATTCCCCTGATTCCCCCAATCGTTCGCGCGGTCAATCCGGCGATTGACATCCCCCGCTCGCCAACGCTCGTAGTGTAAACCGGATGCCGGTGGTCCGTTGATTAAAGTTTGTAGTCCCGCCTTCAGGCGGCTTTTGGGGCCAAACTGTCAGCGGATTCCGGCTGAAGCCGGGACTACGAACGAAATGGTCACTAAATCAACGACCCGCTAAGCGCAGTCCGGCAGCTAAACCAACGCCGCAAAGCGGGAAAAATTGCTGCGTTCTGCAGCCAAATTGCAAATATTGCAAAATTCACCCTCCCAGTTGTGGCAGAAATCTCGCGTGAAATCGCGGGGAAGGCATCGTGCGCGCAGGTCGACAACGATCGCGGCCGGTTTGAGCTTTCCCTGATGAATTTGGCGAGTGGTAATTTCTGTGCAGGGGGCCTGTTTATGTCGTTGCGTCAATGGCTGAAGTCAATTCCTGGTCTGGTCACTCCAAATTCAAGTGGGCGAAAAACTCGACGACGCCAACGGTCTGGAAATGCTGCATCGCTCCGCCAGCAGGTGGCCCTGGCGTCACGAGTCGAATCGCTCGAAGCTCGTGAACTGCTCACCGAGATCACGAACCTGAATTCGCTCGTGACTGGCAACGGAATCACCACGATCGAAATCGGTGGTCTGTCTCCAGGCGAATCCAGTCCAAACGCTGACGACGGATACGACCAGATCAACGTAGCAACGCAGGCGGATCTGGGCGGCACTCTGCAGGTGCAGCTGCTGAACAACTTCAAGCCGAAAGCAGGCGATCGTTTCGACATCCTCACCTGGGGGAATTCCGTCGGGCAGTTTTCCGGAGCGACAGGGCTGTTCGGGTTTGGAGACGGCTCGCTGTACTTCGAAGTCGATTCATTCGAAGTCGATTCACAGTCCAAAGGATTGTCCCTGGTCACTCGGCAACTGGCGGGCGGGCTTGGTGGATCATTCAAGCCCAGCTCAACGATTGCTGCTGACAGCCTTGGGCAGTTCCTGAACTCCGAGGACTTCTCCGGCGTTGCTCCTGCGCTGACGATTGAAGGAACTTTCGGGGTCGGCAACTTCCTGGAAATGCAGGGTACGTTCCACTTCGACAGTGACAAAGATCAGGAAGTGACTCTTGCGGACGGCACGACGAAGCATGTGGCTGTGATTTCCGTCGGAGCATCCAACGTCGATGCGTTTGCGGGGATCGGTCCGTATTTTGTCGACAGCAATGCCGACGGAAAGGTTGACAACGCAGACACGCCGTCGCGAGACGCCGTTGGGGTTGCTCTGACGAATCTTGACCTTGGTTTGGTCCTTATGGTGGGCAATGACCTCAGCAATCCGCCGGATGCGACGACGGATCCTGCGGCAGCCGTGAATTATCCGGCGCGGTATCTGGCGGTCAAGGCCACAGCAGACAGTGCAGCGATCGTGGGAACCGGCGATGCTGTCACCGCCGAGCTTCTCGATCTGACCGTCGAGATCAACCTTGCGAAGTCGCCGATTCAGAATCCGATCTATAGTCCGTCGGTCATTAACTTCTCATCGCTGCCGGGCGGTGGCTTGTCGGTGCCAACCGGTGATGCGGCAAATCCGTCCGTGTTGCTGAATTCAGATGATGAGATCCTGTCTGCGACAGCCGAAGACGTTTTACTTGAAGTCAGCGAATTTGTGCAGGTCCATGGAACCGGACTGGCAATCACAAAGGGACCTGACAAAAACGTGACTCTGAAGAATGGCCAGACGAAAGATGTTTCCGTGCTGACACTGGGGGCATCGGGCCTGAGTGCTTTCGCGGGGATTGGCCCGTACTTCGTCGACAGTAACAACAACGGACGCATCGATTCGAGCGACACACCGTCGTCTGACGCGGTGGGTCTGAAGATCACAAATCTGGATCTCGGCCTGGCGCTGATGGTCGGCTCTGACCTTACCGCCATTCCGGACCTGAATGCCAATCCAGATGGTTATGTGAACTATCTGGCAACCTACGTCGCCGCGAAGGCCACAGCAGACCGCGCGGAGATCATTGGAACTGGCGATGCTCTGAAGGCGGAACTCGTTGGGCTGAAGCTCGACGTGAATCAGGCGACATCCCGACTGGCCACTCCGCTGATTCGACCGGCTGTCGTTGACTTTTCAAAACTGGCCGGCGGCGGACTGTCGGTTCCGACAAACGATTCGACGAACCCAACCGTGCTGATCGACTCCAGCAGAAGCATCCTGTCCGCAAAGGCCGAAGAGGTCACGCTGGGGATCGGTGAATTCCTTTACGCTCATGGCGACGGAATTGCGTTTGAGAAAACTGAAACAGCAGTGACGCTCAAGGGCCAAACGTCTACAAAGGATGCTTCGGTGCTGTCGGTTGGTGCTGCGAATCTCGACGCCTTTGTTGGACTTGGTCCTTACTTCGTTGACAGTAACAGCAATGGTCGAATCGATAGCGGCGACACTCCGTCGAGCAGCGCGGTCGGTCTGGCGATTGATGATCTGGATCTGGGTTTTGCACTGATGAAGGGCACGGATCTGACAAACGTGCCTTCCAATGCTCAGGCAGCAGTGGACTATGTCGCGACTTATGTCGCGGGGAAAGCGACCGCTGCCAATGCTCATCTGGTGGGAATGACCGACGTCGTGACGGCAGATTTGCGAAATGTGACGGTGGAAGTGAATCTGGCCACGTCGCGACTTGAGACGCCCGTGCTGAAGCCGTCTGTTGTCGACTTCACGAAGCTGGCTGGGGGCGGGCTGGCTGTTCCAACCGGCGATCCTGCAAATCCGAGCGTGCTGCTGAATTCCAGCAAAGAGATCATCAGTGCAGCATCAGGACGAGCGACGCTGGATGTTGCCCACACGATTTCGCTCGACGGCAGCATCGCGATTGCGAAAGAAGCGACCCAGTGGGTTCAGACCGCCGCGAATGGCGGGCCGCGGCGAATCGATATCCTGACGATCGGCGGACAGAATCTCTACGGATTTGCCGGTGTTAATGGTCCCTATCGCCGTGACACGAACGGCGATGGTGTGATCACTGGCACCGATACGCCAAACAGCAGCGCAACGGGACTTGCGCTGGATGGGCTGACCTTTGGTATGGCCCTGATGAAGGACACGATTGGTCCAAACAAGTACGTCGGGTTGAAAGCCACCACAAACACGTTGTCACTGGTCGGCGTTAGCGGTGTGACGGCAGTCGCTCGCAATGTTGAAGTCAAGTTCAACGAAGTTTCGCCTCAGCCGCCACTCGTGGCAGCTCGTTTGGACGTCATTGATTTCACTTCGTTCCCTGGCAGCAAGCTGTCCGTTGCAACGGGTGGCAATCAGACGGTGGATTTGAATTACAACGAACGACTGCTGGCAGCATCCGGTGATCTGACCGTCAACGTGCAGAACCTTGTGAACATTGATGGCGTCTTTGATGTTCAGTTGAGTCCCTCAAAGATCGTGGCGTATGTCGACGGTTCAGGGTCAGTGGGAGCCATTCCGCTGGCGTTGAATGTGCAGCGTGTGAAAGGCCTGCTGGTCATTGACGACAAGGGTCTGGGCCTTGACGTCGATCTGCATGCCAATGCCACTCTGCCCGGCAACACGTCGATCAACGCCGACATGAATCTGAAGGTCAACACGAGCGCTCAGAACTATGTCTACGCGGTGCCGGAGAAATTTCAAAGCAAAGTCGGCTATACGTCGCTTGCCATCTCCGCCGGCCCACCGCGACCTGATGGCAGTCACGCCGCGCCTGGGTTCTATGTGGTGCTCGACGGCACGGGAACGATGGGAGTTGCTGGCACCGTTGACGTCGCAGGTGACGTTTATGCTTATGTGACCAACAGCGAAGTACAAATCAACGCAACCGGTATGATGACCGACCGGGCTCATGTTCTGCCTTCGATTCAAGTCGCAGGTGATTTATTCCTCAGCAGTGCCGGCATGGTCGGCAGCCTGCAGATGGCCGGCGGTGGTGCGACGTCGCTGTTCAATACCGGTTCCTTCAATTTGTCGGGCCGCTTCCAGCTGGAGATCAACACCACCAACGCCGCGAAGACGGTTCAGGTTTTGAACTACAATGCGGAAGGAACGCTGCAAACTCCTGCTTTTGTGCCAGGATCCATCGCCCCCAATACGATCCGCATGGCGGGCGGTATTTCACTGCTGGCCGGACCATTCACCGCCACGGGATCTGCTCAGATCGTCTTCGACTCGAACGGTTTCGCCGTGGCTCTGGATGCGACCGTGAACGTGGGCTTTGGCAATGTCCATGTGGTCGGACAGGCTGTGGTGGTCAACACTGGCTCCGGGGCTGTGTTTGCTGCACAGCTCGCGACGAATGTGAACCTGGGCGTGACGGATATCGGAGTCCGCGGTGCCGCGACGCTGAAGATCAATACCAGCACCACGACAGCCTACGCAGGAGTCGCAGCGAACACATTTCTGGTGAACGTACATGGCACGTTGCAGGTCATGTTGTTCAAAATGGAAAATGTCGATGTGACGCTCTCCTCGGTGGGCGGAGTCTTCAGGATCGACTTCAACAACCTTGGACTCGACTTCTTTGGCTTTGTCAGTGTCAGCGTCAGTGGCTTCGTTGAATCGGACGGTGACTTTCAGGTCATCGGTGTCGGGTCAATGCCACCACTGAATCTTGGACCGGTGAGTTTCAGCGGCAGTGTGTCACTTGACCTGCGAAGTTCCGGGGGCGTCCAGGTTTTGAAAGGACGGTTGCAGGGTGCTGGAGGTTTGCAGATTACCCTGCCGTGGCCGTTTGGTGGATCGGGAGCAGGAGCGTCAGCCACACTGGCCGGCGACATCGAACTGGGCAAGGCGAGCGCATCTGTCGCTCTGACGGCCCAGTTTACATTCACGGTCACCATTGGAATTGATATTCCAATCATCGGTCGCATCTCGAAGACGTTTAGAGAATCCTTTTCACTCTCTGGCAGCTTTGCGTGGAGCTGGGGTGCTCCGCCAATCATTGCTCGCCAGGAAGGCGATACCGTTTACCTGAACATGGGTGCGGACGGTGGACTGCGAGGAGCACTCTACGCCGACCTGACGTCAGAGAACTATACGATCACCGGTTCCGGTGAATCGATCACTGTGCAGTCTCTTGGACAGACGATGAACTTTACGGGAGTGAAGCGTATCGTGGCCACCGACGCCGGTGCGGGGAACGACTACATTTATGTCGGCCCGGGAATCAGCGCCAATGTCATTCTGAACGGTGGTGCGGACAATGACAGCCTCACGTATCTTGGCAATGGCACAGCGATCATCGACGGAGGTGCCGGAAATGACCTGATTCGAGGCGGAGATGGTATCGACCAGCTGAGCGGCGGCTCTGGCGATGACCGCATTGATGGTCAGGGCGGGAACGACTTGATCACGGTGAGCGGTGGCTCGGATACGGTCCTTGGCG
>JAYSPO010000248.1:0-5431 GCA_043722015.1 Candidatus Kuenenia sp.
GCCTTCGGCGAGTGGACGCCAGGGGAGGCGGTGGCGTGTTGTTCTGTGTAGCTTTTCAATTGTCGCTCCGACCGGGACAAGCCCGGCGGAAGCGTGGTCGCAAGAAATACCATAGTCCTGGGCGGAACAAAACCCGGATAACTCAGCACCATCAAATATACCGACTTTTGCGCAGCCCAGTCCCACCCTGCGAAATTCTGCTTCTCAAATTGAACCCGGTGTCATTGGTTCTGTGTATCAGAACAGTTCTGTAATCGTATCACCAAACGGAAGCACGGGAATCGGGCGACCACTGTGGTCGGGATATGAGATGCCGGTATCGACTCCAAGATGACGATAAACTGTCGCGAGTACGTCCTGTGGTGATTTTGGATTCTTGAGCGGCAAAGCCCCCTTTGAATCGGACTCCCCGACGACACGCCCGCCCTGAATGCCGCCGCCCGCCATTGCCGCATTGAAGACATTGGGATAATGGTCGCGGCCACCGGTGGCGTTCACTTTCGGAGTCCTTCCAAACTCGCCCCAGGCAAGCACCATGGTGGTTTCCAGTAGACCTCGCTGATCCAGGTCTTCGATCAAGGCCGAATACGCCTGATCCCAGCGCGGCAGAAAACCATCGCGCATAGTTTCGTAGCCCTTCACATGCGTGTCCCACCAGCGGCAATCAACCGTGACCATCGGCACTCCGGCTTCAATCAAACGCCGAGCCAGCAGAAAACGCTGGCTCCATGCCGGCACACCGCAGCGGTCCGGTGTCGGAGCCTGATACGCCGACATGAAGCCATAGCGATCCCGAATATGCTGAGGTTCTGCATCCAGATCAAAGGCCTGACGTGCGGCATCTCCGAGAAGGATGTCCCAGGCTCTTGCCTGAAACGCATTGACAGCTCCGATCTGAGCGGCCTGGTCGGACGCCTTTCGCATGTGATCCAGACTTTGCAGCAGGGACCGTCGATCATCGATTCGACCAACGGAAACTTCCGTCGGAGATTCGAGATTTGGAATCCGAAACGGCCCGGAGTTCGCTGGATCGGCCTGCGTCTCAAAGGGAGCACACGCTGGTCCCAGATACGAAGCATCGACGCCTGGGACTCGCCGGGGAATCATGACATAAGGCGGCAGTTGCGGATTCCGCTGTCCCAACTGACGAGCGGCGATCGATCCGCAACTCGGTCGTAAATTTACGTCCGGAGAGCCTGCGCTGGGATATCCGGTGAAGCACAACTGATCGCCCGTCGAATGCCCGGCATCGGTATGATTCAGACTGCGAATGATCGACCACTTGTCCATGACCGCTGCCGACTGAGGCAGCATGTCACAGATCTGAATGCCCGGCACGTTCGTGGACATCGCGCCAAAGTAGCCTCGATATTCCACCGGTGCTTCCGGTTTCGGGTCCCATGTCTCATGCTGACTCGGCCCTCCTCGCATCCAGAGAATGATCACCGAGGAAGTAGACGATTTTGTCACTGGCGAAGGAGCGGCTTCGGCCTTCAAACGAAACAATTCCGATAAGGTCAGTCCGAACGTCCCCAACATTCCGGCATGCAGAAATCCGCGACGATTTGTGTGTCGCAATGAGTTCCGAAACTCACGACATCCGGTGTTCAAGACAGCCGTGCTCATAGGGACAACTCCGGGAAGTCGGTCGTAAAGCAACCTGCGGCGGGGAATTTGGGGAAGGACCACGTTGGAAGGAACGGCAGATTCGTTCATGCTCGTCGCATTTCGATGCAAGTTCAAGAGGAACACGTCAGATTTCGAGTCGCAGAGATGAGATAAAATGATCCGCTGTCCCACGACAGATGACTTCTGCGTCGAGTTGGAGTCAAATCATACGCTGATCCTCGCACGGTCGGCCAGCTTGCGATTCCGTAGGGTGTGACAAGCGGCAGCGCGGGCACACCAGCACCGCATTTCGGTGTGCCTGCGCGTTGCTTGTCACACCCTACGTTTCACGAATTCTCCATACTCAACCAGCCGTTCTGATCCTCGCACCCCAATCCTGTCTGAAATCGCTCTCCACATGGAACAAGACATGAAAAACCTGCCTGCCTCTCGTTTCAAATACCTGACCGTCCAGGTCCTTTCTGCTCTGTTCACGATTGGCCTGCTTGCGTCGCCAGCAATCGCTGAGCATGAAGGCAAGATTCAGATCCTGCTGCTCGGCGACAGTACGACGGAAGGCAGTATTCCGAGACTGATCAAACCGCAGGGACCACATCTTGAAAACGTTCTGGAGCAGTTACTGGCGGCTGAAAAAGATCTTCCGCCGTGTCACGTGATCAACTCCGGCCTCAGCGGCGAGTATATTCGCAGGCTGATTGATTCCGGGCGTTATAATCGCGATGCGGCAAAGCTGCCGGGGCTCGACTATATCTTCATCCGCTACGGCCTCAACGATCGAGCGAGAGTCGAGAACTTTACGGAAGAATTTCCGAAGCACTTCCACGAACTCATTGATCGGTTGCGGAAAGATCATCCTCAGGCATTGCTGATTCCCATGACGGTCATTCCGTACGCGAACGAAGAGAACAGCAAGGAAATCAACGACCTGGTGAGGCAGGTTGCCGAACTGGAAAAGCTGGAGATCTTCGACATCTATCCCCGGTACGCTGCGGAACTCAAGAACGGCCCAAACATGCTCAACTACCGCCGGTATCCCCTGGAGAGAGTGCCCGAAAAATATCACGAACTGTTGAAGCCGTTTGTTCAGGGGCCAAGCGTTGTCGTCATGGACAATGAACTCGATGCGATCCTCGGCAACCTGCCTGACTGGTACAGTGACCGACATCCCAACCTCGCCGGCTACAATGTGATCGCCGATGAAACGGTGAAGTATCTGGCAGCCATCATGCGTGCAGATGCTTCCAAACCGCCCGAAGGCTTTCGCGCCATCTTCAACGGCAAAGACCTTGACGGCTGGTATGGATTGAATCCCCACAACGTCGGGAAGCTCGCCGGTGAAGAAAAACAGGCGAGTCTGACAGCACAGCGCGCCGAGTTTCCGAAGAACTGGACTGTAGAAAACGGTGAACTGGTCAATGACGGTCACGGGCCATATGCGACGACCGAAGAAGAATTCGGAGACATCGAATTTCTGATTGAATACAAAACCGTCGCCAAAGCTGACAGCGGCATCTATCTGCGCGGCACGCCACAGGTGCAGATCTGGGACGAAAATCAGGTATTCGATCCGAAAAGTCCCACGCGGAAACCGCACCTGGGGTCGGGCGGACTTTTCAACAATACCCCTGGCACAGCCGGTCGCGATCCACTGGTGATTGCCGACAAACCATTCGGTGAATGGAACCAGTTTCGAATTCGTCAGATCGGAGCACAGACTTGGGTCTGGCTGAACGAGTCGCTCGTTGTGGATGGCGCGGTGATGGAGAACTTCTGGGACCGTCAAGTGCCGCTTCCGACCAAAGGCCCCATCATGCTGCAAACGCACGGTGGCGAAATCCGCTGGCGAAACATCTTTGTGCGAGATATTAGTGCCGAAGAGGCCCAACAGATTCTGGCCGCAACAGACCAGGCGAAATCCGACCTGTCTTCCGCTTTGACGCTGCATGCTTCCTTCGACAAAGGACTGGACGCCGATTTCTCTCGCGGCGATCGGACGTGTTACGTCAAGAACGGAACGGAACTGCATCGCCCTGAAGCGAACGAAGATGCAAAGCTGATTCCTGACGCCGGACGTTTTGGAGGAGCACTGCATTTCACAAAAAAGAGTGCTTTTCAGCCGGCATTCAGGGACTCCGGTGTACTTGGCTACAACGACAGCAATTGGAGCACTACGGTTTCTGTCTGGCTGCGTCTGAATCCGGACATGGATCTGGAGCCCGGCTACTGTGATCCGATACAGATCGTCGGCGATGACGGCAAAAAAGGTTTTATCTTCCTGGAATTTTCAAAGGACGAAACGCCGCGGTACTTCCGTTATGCCATTCGCCCGCTGTTCCATATTTGGAACCCTGACAACGTTACCTGGGCGGACATCCCGTTCGACAAACGCCCGATGGTGCAGGTCGAACGCCCGCCGTTCTCCCGCGAGGCCTGGACGCATGTGGTTTTCACGCTGGAGAACGTCAACAACAAAACCGAACCAAAGTCCGGTCGTTTGTACATGAACGGCGAGTTGCAGGGATCGATTGAGAATTGGGATCTGACCTTCGGCTGGGATCCATCGCAGGTTCTGCTGGTACTGGGTGCATCTTACGTCGGACACATGGATGATCTTGCCGTATTCAACCGCGTGCTGAGCCACGAAGAAGTGAAGCAGATCTACGGTCTGAAGAATGGAGTCCGTGACCTGCACACTCCGACGGCAAAATGAACAGACGACGTCTTCTCACTCGCAGACCGGCTGAGTGGCACTGTCGATGAAAATCGAAGCGGTGTGCCACTGGCTCTGCCAGTGCTTTTGGCATAGTGTGGATATTCGACGATGGAAGACACTCATTGGAAAATGATTCGGCATTCCGACATGCTCTGGTGCCACATCGCCGAGCATACGCTTGCCAATGTAGTTGAGAAATTTCGCTCGCGGCAACGGCGGGATCAGATACAATTCAGGGAAGGAGGCTGTTTATGCCACTGTTAGATCATTTTCGACCGCCGATTCTTAACAAAGGTTCCTGGGAAGGTTTTCATGGTGGCTGGCCCATGACGATGGTTATGGATCTGTGCAAGTCGCTGCCTGAACAATACACGGCCGAGCCTCGGGTGCATCTGGGGAAGAATTTTGAAGTCGATGTCTGCACTTTCGACGTTGAGGGGGAAACTGGATCCGGGGCGCGTTCATTTGGTTCGGGCGCAGCAACTGCGGCCTGGGCTCCGCCGGAACCGACGCTCACGCTGGAACTCGACCCAACCGAAATCTACGAATACGAAGTGCTGATCTTTGATCAGCAGCGAGGCCGTGAATTGGTCGCCGCGATCGAACTCGTCAGTCCCGCCAACAAGGATCGCCCCGAAACTCGCCAGGCATTTGTGTCGAAGTGCGCAGCGCTATTGCAGAAGAAGATCTGCGTTTCGATCGTCGATCTGGTGACCGTGAAGGATTTCAACCTGTACTGCGAAGTGCTGGAAGTCTTCTGTCAGACAGATCCTTCGTTCGCTCCAGATCCGCCATCGACCTACGCGGTCACGTGTCGCAGTCACAGTCTGGCGACGCGTTCGCGATTCGAGTCGTGGGCTTATCCAAATGGTCGTCGGCCAGCGGTTACCTGTCCTGCCGATCTGGCTGGACAGCGATCACGCCATTTCTCTGGATCTCGAAGTTTCGTATCAACAGACGTGCAGTGCGCTGCGATTGATTTGATGCTCAGAAATCACGGACTACGAAATTGGCAAGATGCTGAACTACCTGAAAGTGACCAGCTTGCAGGTCGGCCTGTTGATCAACTTCAAACACCCGAAGCTGGAA
>JAYSPO010000249.1:0-9340 GCA_043722015.1 Candidatus Kuenenia sp.
GTCCGGCCTACTTCAACCATTGCCCGGGAATCCGCTACGGGGGCCAACGTCACTCAGAGAGTGACGGCTACTTTGAACGCAACGATCACAAAGTGCTTCGGGAATTTCGTGGACACACATTTGCGATGACTCTGCCACAGTTGCTGGATGCCTGGAACACGTTCTTTCATGCCGAAGTGTCGTGTGCCACGCTCGTGATCTTTCGCATCGCGATTGGCTTTCTGCTGATGGCCAATGTGTTGCTGCTTCTGCCGCTGGTCAATGATTATTTCTCGGCCGACGGATTGTGGCCGACTGCCGTCTGGATGAGTCAGACGAGCGGATCAAGGTTCTGCCTGTTGAGTCTGATGCCGCCGACTACGAATGCGTTTCGCCTGCTTCTGCTGGTGCATTTTGTGGCGAGCGTCGGATTCCTGGCGGGCTTCCAGTTTCGCCTGTGCAGCGTCGTCGTGTTTCTGACGCTGGTGTCGATCCATCATCGGAACGCTTATATTCTGTCGAGCGGCGATACTCTGCTGCGGCTGCTGATTTTCTTCACCTGTTTCAGCGATGCCAACGGCGGATTGTCGGTCGATGCGTGGCGGGCGGGAAAATCGTTCACCGAATTTGCGACGACAGATCCCTGGCCTATGCGTCTGATGCAGATCCAGATCAGCATTGTCTATCTGCGGACTGTGTTCTGGAAACTACGCGGCAAAATGTGGTGGGACGGGACGGCGGCGTGGTATCCGCTGTGGGTCGAGGCTTACGTCCGCTATCGCCCCCCAGGCTGGATGCTCAAGCCCGTCTTGATCCGGATCGCGACCTGGGGCACGCTTGTGGAAGAAATTGCCATGGGCACGCTCATCTGGATTCGCGAATTCCGGTATCCGATGCTGGTGACTGGCATCGTGTTTCATCTGATGCTGGACATGATCATGAATCTGCAGTTCTTCAGTTGGATCATGATCTGCAGCCTGCTGCTGTTCGTGTTTCCCGAGGACGCGGAACGGTGTCTGGTGTATTTTGGCGGATGGTTTGGGATTGGATAAATCTGCCAGCGCCTCAGGCTTACGACAGCAGCAATTCCAGATCTTCGACGGACAGATCCTGCAGCACGCTGCCCGAATCGTCGCCAGCCAGGATCGCATCGGCCAGTGATCGTTTTTTCTTCTGCAGCTCGGCGATCTTTTCCTCGACCGTATCACGGCAGATCAGACGATAGGCAAAGACCGTGCGTGTTTGTCCCACGCGGTGAGCTCGGTCAATCGCCTGTGCCTCGACGGCGGGATTCCACCAGGGATCCAGCAGGAACACGTAGTCGGCGGATGTCAGGTTCAGACCCAGACCGCCCGCCTTCAGACTGATCAGGAACACCTGACAGTCCTTATCTTCCTGAAAGTGTTCGACTCGCGCCTTGCGGTCGCGTGTTTTGCCGTCGAGATATTCGTACGTGATGCCCTGCTTATCAAGATGATCACGCACAATGCTGAGCATGCTTGTGAACTGCGAGAACACGAGCGCTTTGTGGCCCTCGGAGATCAGCTCCTGCAGGTGCGGGATCAGGAAATCCAGCTTGGCATAAAGTTCCTGCTCGTCGCCACGTTTGAGCAGCGCCGGATGGCAGGCCGCCTGGCGAAGACGAAGCAGCGCTTCCAGCACATGCATCTTCGATCGCGCAAGTCCCTGTTCCTGAACCAGCCCCAGCAGAGAATCGCGGTAGTGAATTCGCAACTCGTCGTACAAGCGACGCTGTTCGTCTTCCATGTCGCAGTAGATGGTTTCTTCCAGGCGATCCGGAAGTTCCGCAGCCACTTGTTTCTTGGTACGACGCAGGATAAACGGACGCAGTCCCTTCGCCACCATGTCGCGCGCTTCGCGACTGTCGGGATCTGCAATGTGCGATCGAAACGCCGTGCTGCGACCCAGCATGCCGGGGTTGAGGAATTCAAAGATCGACCACAGATCGCCTGCATTGTTCTCAATTGGCGTACCGCTCAACGCCAGTCGGAAGTTCGACTTGAGCAATCGCGACGACCGCGCAATCTGCGAGGATGGATTCTTGATCGTCTGAGCTTCGTCGAGCACGACATAGTCAAAGTCAATGTCTTTCAACACCGCAATATCGCGTCTCACGGTGCCGTAGGTTGTCAGAATCAGGTTGTGCCTGCTGAACTCCGCTCGCAGATTTGCCCGTTCCAGACCCGTGTATTCCATCACCTTGATGCTGGGAGTAAAGCGTGCACATTCGCTCGCCCAGTTGAACATCAACGAACGTGGTACCACAACAAGCGACGGTGGTGCATCTGGCTTGTCTTCCAGCCGACGCAACAGCGTCGCCAGAAACTGCACGGTCTTACCCAGCCCCATGTCATCCGCCAGGCAACCTCCGAAATTGAAGTCGCTCAGAAACTTCATCCACGACAGGCCTTCTCGCTGATAACCTCGCAGTTCACCCTGGAACGACGCCGGAACCTCGACCTGTTCCATTCCGCTGAAGTTGCGGAATCGTTCCCGCATCGCTTCGAAGCCTTCGTCGATATCGACGTTGTCCTGCGTAGCCAGCAATGCGTCCAGTAAGGCCGCCTGTGACGTGGAAAATCGCAGACCGTCTTCGGTCGCCGTCCCCAGACCGGAAATCATGCCGATCTGTTCCAGCCATTCTTCCGGAAGTATGCCGAGTGAACCATCGTCCAGACGCACAGTTGAATCGCCGCGTTCAAGGGCGCGCAGGAGTTCCGGGAAGGAGACGCCGCGACCTTCAAAATCCACGTCTGTGTGGACATCGAACCAGTCCAGATCCGACGTGACGCGAAACCGCATTCCGCCCGCCTGCCGAACCTTGCTGCCATCCGCGAAGATGGCCCAACCCCCATCGACCAGCTCACGTACGGCTCGACCCAGATCGCGTCTCGCGATTTCCACGTTGATCGACTGTTTGAGATCACCCAGCCGACGACGGAAACCGACCTGACGTAATTTTTCCCAGCACGTACCCTCGAAGTGACGATCACGAATGATGCAGCGACTGCTTTCTCGCTGCACAACCGCCCACCGCGCACTGCTGCCGGAAACCGGAGTGCCAAGGTAATCGAAAATAACTTCCGCACTGAGCGAATCGTTCCGCCAGCGATTCATCGGCGGCGACGTAATCCGCAATACCGGTGATGGCTTGACACGGACTTCTTCCAGCTGCAATTCTTTGGGCAGATCAAGTCGGGGCAACGACGGGATGTCGAGCAGTCGATCAACAAAGTCATGCTCATCGGCCTCCGGAATATGCAGCGCACCGCCGTCGGTAAGTGCCTTCATCCATTCCGACGCGCCGAAGTCACGCAGCAACCCCAATGAATCGTTCGTGACGACAAAGCCGCCGGGCACGACGAGCGGGACGTCAGCCAGTTCCATGACTTCTTCATTGCGAATGAGCAGACCCGCGACTTTCCAACCTTCGACTTCCGTATCGCGCCGTACGCGAATCGTGAGTTCCCAGGCTTCTGAGTCGTCCCAGTTCAATAGCTGCTCACCCGCTTCGTCGCTGCCCAGAACCCGCAGCCGACCGCTGCGGCACATGTCAGGCAGGACAAGCTGCCCAAGTTCAAATGGCACATAAAATCGATGTGCCGACGTGCGCAGTTCTGCCTGCTGCGTCGTCCAGTTATTACGTTCCGGGATCGCTCCGGCAAGGTACGACAGAAAGGTCCGGTCGTCTTCATGTTCGATATGGTCCAGTTCGCCCGGCCGGACTTTGAGCGGCTTGATTTTCCCCCACTGCCCACCCGCGCGACGTTGACGTTGTGAAGCCTGAATCACAAGCTTGCCGGCTTCTTTACTGGCCTCCAGATCGACTTCGTAAAAAATCTGGCGCTCTTCAGGGTCAGATTTTTTGCGGCCATCGGTCGGGCCGTCCATGTTGTCTTTGAGTTCGATCAGTCGCGCTTCCCACGGACGTAACGTGCGCTGTACAGGCTGTGTCCTGGGACGCGCTTTTCCACGCGGCAGGTTTGCACCGGCATCCGGATCAGCACCGGCGTCCAGGTCATCCACGGAAATCGGCTGGTACGCATTCGGCGCCATGAACGGCGTCATCCGACCGGGGCGCATTGATGAACTTACGTAGCCACCGGAATCCGTCGCCAGAATCGTCGCCCACAGGTGCTTGCAGACTTTGCTCTTGGCAAACTGGTCGCACGTACAAAACAGACTGACGTCATCCGGCTGATAACGAAGCTGCGTTTGATACTCAGCGCCGTCCGTGACCAGTCCAAACACGTTTTCCGATGTCACGCGAACCAAAGTGATTCGTTCGGCCTCGATGTAGGCCGCGCCACGATGTCTCAGGTCCGCACGAAAACGGTTTTGCATTAACTCCGCGAGCGTCATATGTCAGTTCTGTCGGTCAAGTCACGCGGTGACGATGAAACGTCGCCGTCGGTCCCGGTGGAAATAAGTCGCTTCATGCGACGGTCGATATCCCGCTGGAAGCATTGAGCTTCCCGCCTGAGAATTGTAACGAACAAAGCCAGACCAGAGACATCTTGTCCCACCGGCCCGTTCGCGCCTCAGCGCAGCGGACCGGGAAGGGTAATCGAAACCAACCCGTTTCCGCCAGAACAGCCTGGGGAATTCGCGAAGTCTGCGTGAATTCCGCCGAGTTTTCTCACGACTTGCTTTGAGAAAGCGTTGAAAAAGCCATGACTAATCGCCACTTGACTTCCCCGGATTAAATCGCTGAACCCGTGGTCACAGACCAGATCGTCAGGTGCGCCTGCTGCAAAACCAGGTCCTTGAGCCACGCTGATGCGCTGCGCAGGCAGAAACGACACGCTTTGAGATCAGTCGATTTTGCTGTATCTTGAGACATTCTGAACCCAACAATTGCGAAAGATTAACCATGCAAACTCTTCCATGGATGCTGTCAGTCAGCCTTGTCGTGTTTTCCGCTGCCGGGTGCAATGGCGAACCCGGAAT
Organism: Candidatus Kuenenia sp.; assembly: GCA_043722015.1. GTDB lineage: Bacteria > Planctomycetota > Planctomycetia > Planctomycetales > Planctomycetaceae > SXXK01. The sequence continues at coordinate 4,951 of JAYSPO010000249.1, forward strand.
TCCATCCGCACAGCCCACTCCTCAGTCATCGAATTCTGGCGCCTTGTCCGGTGAAGAGGCAACTGCTTCGCCAGCTGCTGCTGAAGATGATAATGCACCCGTTCCAGCTGCCGTTGAGTTCGTTGCACCGTCGTTGACGGACGCAGAAATTCGAGCGGGCTGGATCAGTCTGTTTGACGGGCGGTCGTTGTTTGGCTGGGACGTGCCGACCGTGACAAACTGGCACGTTGAAGATGGAGCGATCGTCGCGGATAGTGGTGAGAAAAGTCTGCTCCTCACGCCATTTCACTTTGATGACTTTGAACTGCGATGCAGTTTTCATGTGGCTGCAGGTGGCAACAGCGGCATCTTTCTCCGGACGTCACAGAATTCATCCAACCCCGTGAAGGACACATATGAACTCAATATCTGCGACAGTCATCCGACGCACAAGACTGGTAGCCTTGTCGGGCGACACATCGCGGAAAACGTGCCCGCCGTGGAAGGTGCCTGGCATGATTTTCGAGTCCTCTGCAAAGGGCCTGTGATTCAGGTCTGGCTGGACGAAAAGCAAATCGTTGATTTTTCGGATGCGTCGGATGCCATTCGTCTGACCGGTCGCATTGGTCTGCAAATGAATGAGGGGCGATCTGCGTTTCGTAACGTCTTCATCCGACCGCTTTCGCTGAAACCACTCTTCAACGGGAGCGACACCGATGGCTGGAGCGTCGTGCCAGGCTCCAAAAGCGAATTCAAAGTTGTTGAAGAAAGGCTGCACGTTTCCAACGGGCCAGGGTTCCTGGAGACGAATGACACATTCGGAGATTTTGTGCTGAAGATGGAAGCCCGCGTGAACGGTGACGGCCTCAACGGTGGCGTCTTCTTTCGAGCGAAACAGGGAACTGAAAAAGCACCTTCTCATGGCTACGAATTTCAGTTGCATAACGGCGTCAAAAACGGCGATCGCACGAAACCGCTCGATTCAGGCACCGGTGCAATTTTCCGCCGCGTCGCCGCACGATACGTCGTGGCAAATGACCACGAATTTCTGACGGCAGTCCTCGTGGCTCAGGGAGATCGATTTGCCTCCTGGGTCAACGGCTACCAGGTGGTCAATTGGCAGGACACACGCACACCGAACGACAACCCTCGCGAAGGCCGCCGCCTCGATCCCGGCCACATCAGCCTGCAGGGCCATGACCCGACGACGAACCTCGATTTTCGATCGATCGAGATTCATCCCCTCCTGCCACCGAATTGAGATTTGAATTATATGAGACTCGCCCGGACGGGATCACAATTGAGTTGCTACCGATTTGAGATTTGAGATTTCCGGGGCTCGCCCCGATGGGATCACAATTGAGCTGCTACGGTGCAGATCAGCCATTCAATCTTGGCTTCCCCCGGGACGAGCCCGGCGGAGAGCGAATGGCGCTTTCTGTCGGAAGAGGTAGCTTGTCAATTGTGCGCTCCATCGGGGCAAGTCCAATGGCGTGGACTTAAGGAATTCCAAAGGCGAGCGGGGTACGTAAGTGCCCTGATTTCCGCATTATTCGCGACAAATCAGGGGATTGACATCCACTGCTCGCCTTAAGTCCACGCCAATGGGCGCGGGGTCGGCAGGGGCCGAATTGCAGTGGGATCCGGCAGTCCGCACCAGGCTTACTGTTGATCGGCACTGGGCTGCTGAGCGGTTTTCGGATGCTCTTTGATAAAACTCCACCGAATACCATCGGACGCAGTGATGACGAAGTATCTTTTTCCAGGATCTTCAGACCGCAATGGGTCCATCGACGTACGACCTGTCAGACTCCTGCAGCGTTCGATCGTGATGCGGAAGGTGTCGCCATCGCGACTGATCGCCTGCCACGTGCCGGGCTGCAGGTTCTTCGGCAACGGAATCACGGCCTCGCTGGTCGCAGTGGCCGATGCTGAATCCGAAACAGCAGCATTGTCCTGAGATGCGAGTGAACGCTCTGCTGCGACCAACGGCAGACTATTTATTACGGCATTGGCGAACGGCACGCCAGCATGTTGCAATTTCGATTGAGCAACCGCAGCGCGACCATTGACGGGACGATCAGCATCCCAGATAGCCATAAAACCGGCGGTCACCAGTGCGAGCAAAAAGACGCGAGCGTTCATTGGACGAATTTTCCTGAAGGCGCAGACTTGCGAGTTCTGGAAAGTCTTATCGTCGTTGCTCAGAATCACGGTCCGGAATATTATCGCAAAGGAGCGATCTGTCTGGCAGTTGAGGCAGAATAAACACGACTGTGTCGACAGAGACGATGATGCCGGATAGGCGGCATTTGTACGGTCATTCCAGGAACCCCTGACAACACCTGCGTGAGCCGCGACGTTCGTGGTTCTAAATTCACCGTTGCAATTCGCTACCTTTGGAATTGCTCTGAATCGGTAGAGATCAGTTCTACCTGCTGAGATCCGCCGCGTTTGACCGACGAGTGGGCTCGTTCTGGAAGTGGTGGCAGCCGTGGTATCTCGAAGCTGACCGGGTCGAGGACTTTTTCGGCGGCCGGAGCCCCATCTTCCTGGAGCGGATCAAATTCGCCTGGTGTATTCTTCGGAAATTCCATCGGTGGGTCCATTGGTGTCAAGTCCTGCGGCATCGGTGCCGGACTTTCCTCTGCCGGAGGTATCGGGAGTGGTTTCGCGACACTGTCGTTCAAAGTCCCCGGAGTTGCCGGAGCCTCATACTGACGCGTGGGTGGAAACGAACGAGGAACCGTTTGACTCTGATCGTTTGCCGGAACACTCATCATCGGTGCTTCAGCTGAGTATTCGTATTGCCCATTCCCTTCCGGAATGTACATTGATCCGCTTGTAGAATGCTGTGGTCCGCAGCCGCAGCCTGTTGCGCCTTGATCAGCCGCTGCGTACATCCCGCCATTAACGGACGAGCCACCTGCAGACCAGCCGCCGGTCATCAGAGGCGCACACGAATCACAACCGCCGCACGCCTGTTCAATACCGCACACCTGTTCAATACCGCACACCGGCTGACCGCAGGCATTCTGATCCCACATCATGGGTTGGTATGATTCATAGCCGCATGATCCGCACGCACATCCACTTGCGTGTTGACCGGACATCCACTTCGACGTTGAACGACGAAACGCCGTGGCCATTCGCTGCATCGGTTGTTGACGATGATGCTTTTGGCAGTTTTGGTGACAATTTTGATCACCCGGATAGAGCGGAGCTGCGCATGTACAAGCCGGTCCAGCGCCGCAGGCCGCGTGAAGACTCCCCGAGTTACCGTGCTGGTGCCCGTGCTGACAGCAGCCGGAACCGTGATGTCCGGAAAGGCTGCAGCCAGCCAGACATACCAGCAGAACAGAACTCAAGCCAATGACACGATGAAACATTGTGGTCAATCCGATGATTTGACAGGTCGACATGAATGCCCGCGCTTTGGGCGTTGACACTACGTATCTGTTCCATCGACACATCTGGATGTTAAACTTTAACGATTGCGCAAAGTTTTTCGATAATGCAGATTTTTATGGGGTTTCATCGCTTTTGAGTCCGCTGTGGCTGCGTCTAAAATCGGCACATTCGGCCTCTGAATCCTCGGTCCAGCCTTCTGACTACAAAATCCACTATGACATCTCCGCCCCGATCTTCTGCAAGCGATGGGCCACACACTGACGCCCGCCATCTCATCATTCACTGCGAAGGTGCCACGATTTACGCACGGTGTTCGCCTTGGTTCCGGCGCATCTTTATGGGGCTGCTGGTGGTGTCGTTGTTACTCAACGTCTGGTACATCTGGCAACCGTTTGCGTATCGACAACCGCAAATTCCTGAGCAACATTTGCTTGGCACAGCGGGAGCCCGGGAGCGTATTGCGGTGATCAATTTTGAAGGCACGATCAGCCCTCCGTTCACCAGTCGCTGGCTGAGAGAACTCAAACAGGCGCAGGACGACGCCTCCGTACAGGGCGTGCTCCTGGTGATTGACAGCCCTGGCGGTTTCGTCGCTGACAGTCATCAGTTGTACCGTGAGATTCAGAAGCTGGCCAAAGCCAAACCTGTCAACGTCGCCATGAAGCGCATTGCTGCTTCGGGAGGTTATTACATCGCCATGGGAATCGGCGAACAGGGCCGGATCTATGTAGAACCGACAACCTGGACCGGATCAATCGGCGTGATCATTCCCCGTTACAATGCTACGGAACTCGTGCAGAAGTTCGGCGTCAAATCCGAACCACTTGTCACCGGCCCGCTGAAGGATACGCTCAATCCGTTTCGAGACATGACGGATCAGGAGAAAACGGTCTGGGGAGCCATTATGGAAGATGCGTTCAGCCGTTTCATTTCGGTGATTGCTGACAATCGGACGGAACTGGACGAAGCAGCCGTTCGATTACTTGCCACCGGACAGATC
>JAYSPO010000250.1:0-1240 GCA_043722015.1 Candidatus Kuenenia sp.
TGTGGTCGTACACAGTTCCGGCGTGACCTGCGAAGTCAAGTTGCCGCTGCCGTCCACGGTATAGGTCGTAATGCGGCCGAAGACGTCCTGAATTCGTCGAATCTTGCTGGAGGCGTCGTAGGCGAATGTCGTCCGGCGACCTGCGGGATCGGTGATGTAGGACAGCGGAAGCGGACTGGCGCTGACCAGTGTCCACTGCTGACCGGAGGCATTCAGAATTGCAGTCAGGACACCGCTTGAGTTGTACTGATAGACCATTCCAATTGCGGTGGTTTCGGTCCAGGTTCCGTTTCCATTCTTGACAAGCTGATTTGTCACGTCCGGCGGTGGCATATACACGCCGCTTCCATTCTTGCATCGATGGCGGTGGACCGACCCGTCACATTGCGTGACATCTGCGGTCGTGGCATTAATCTCGGTTACTTTCTTGGTGACAATGCTGCTGGCTCCATGACCCAGCGTTGTCGCGGCACTCCATTGCGTATTGATCGTGATTTTCGGTGCCGGAGACTCCGGGCCGGCATCCGGCATGCGTAATGCCACTGACACATTCCCGGTAGAAACATCCATACTGGCGGCACATGTTCCGGTAAAACAGCCGCCGCCTTCAGCGACATCTCCTCCGGCGCCTCCTTGCCCTCCGACTCCTGGTATCAACGGTTGGGGACGGACGCAGCAGGTTTGACACGTTTGGGGGCCAAAAGAACTGATATACGCCAAATCAGGATCATTGGTCCCAGTGAGACACGTGTTCATTCGGCGCGAATAGCATGCCGATTCCAGCAATTCTGCAAGCGACTCGGGTGGGATGGGATCAACATAGACTATCGTGCCCCCAAAGTCGCACGCGTTTCCGGACTGGACCACACGCATCAGTTCTTGTCGTTCGAGGCAATCTTCTACGTCTGACTTCGCCCAGGTCACGCCAGCGTTAAGCCCCGTCTGGCCAGGCCCAACGAAGTGCAGCTCGTATTTCTTGTTGCAATCCTCATCCAGGAAGCTGAGAACAAGAGGCGTGTAGCAGGGATGTCCGTGTACCAAAGCCTCTGCGCAGAATCCTTGAGTGATAACGCCGCTGATGTCGAAAATCAGAGCCAGTGTTTCGGGACAAGTCGGGCACTCCGTGTTTGGAACACAGTTGAGCAGGGTCGCTCTGTAGAACCGAGTATTGCCCAGGCCGCAGCATATGCAGTTGAATTCCGGATCTGTGACAGGCATTGAAGGATCCCCTTTCAAAGTA
>JAYSPO010000251.1:0-6578 GCA_043722015.1 Candidatus Kuenenia sp.
GCTGCCAATGCATAATACCTTTCGCTTCGACCGTGTTTCATGGTCAAGCGACGGACATGAATGTCCATCCTACATACGAAAGTTCCAACGGCGCGCCAAAAACTTGACTCAACTGCAACATGTTTTCAAAAGTAAGCGTAGCTAACCGGGTTCTATTCCAGTCTCTTGCGACTCCAGGCGAACCCATTCCCGACGCTGGTGACTTTGAAGGATGGCGGTGCGGATGATAGTCATTGTGCAGGCGGCTCTTGCTGTACGGCGAAGTGAAGAAAACAACTGAATGGACGACAACCGAATGGAGCACCTATTCGTTTGTCCTCATGCGTTTGTCCTCATGCGTTTGTCCTCATGCGTTTGTCCTCATGCGTTTGTCCTCATGCGGTTGTCCTTATTCGTTTGTGCCGACATAAAGGTTTGTGGAACATCGCTCGCCTTGTTCTCGTCCACACACGAGAGGAAATCATCGGCAAATGGTTTAATGATCAGTCGTTAACGAATACTGCATTCAATGATCAGGCTGATGAGGGCCTTGTTTCCGAGTTGTTCCAACTTTGAAAATCGAATTCGCACGGCATCCTGCCCGTCGCGAGACGATTGAATATCCTGGCTTTCACCTATGGTCGCGATGGCCCCGATGGTGACTTTTCCAGAGGGAAAATACAAAACCAGATCAACGCCGTCGGACCGTTTGGTATGCAGTTCCGCGACTGGCTTGCCGCTCTTTGCTTCTGTCCAGTTGATCTTGCTGCGGATTCCGTAATCAACGTCGCATTTTGCAAGATGCGATTCCACAACAGGCAACAGACGTTCCACAATCTTGATGTCCCAGACTCCGCGACCTGTTGCTGGCACACCTTTCTTCATCAGGTGCCATTTACGCCCGAGCTGCTTCCAGGGCATCAGGTCTTCCGGGTTCGTAGCTTCTGCCAACGACAAAGTCAGATACGATTTCAGCGCCTGCTTCAGGAACTGCCGAAACGCCGCTGTATCGACCTCCGATTTTTTCCAGATCTTGATCGTCACTTCCTGCCATGCCGTCTTGAGATTTCTCGCTTTAACTCTCGGATCGCTCCCGTAGGCCTGCACGTCTTCCATATCGTCGAGCGGTCTTAAACCCAGACTGGCGTCGAGATTTTCTGTCGTAAATTCGTTCTTTTTGACGCGGAAGCACAATGACAGCAACCATTCACCGCCGCTGCGAGCATGCAGGAACCAGCCGAGTCCCTTGTCCGCGCGGACTTCGATGGTGGCGCGATCATTCCAGTTCGTGGGTGCGAGCTCCTTTTCTTTTTCCAGCAGTTCGATCACATAGTTCAGCGCCTGTCCGTCCCAGCGACAGGGCTGGCCGGTGTGGGAAATACGATCCTGCGTGTGCCATTTGCGGCCATCGACTTCCCAGGGCAATTTCGCAGATCGGCCGAGTTCTTCGATGCTGACGTCGCCCTTTTGTTTCGCGGCCACAGCGACGGCGTCAAACGTGTCAATCGCCCCGCGTGAGGATTCTGCGAGGACGGGAGCCAGAAGTTCGCCGGTCCAGGATCGTGACGTCATCGTTTGTGAGTCTGGAGACGCAGCAGCCGTCGCAGCCCGGTTTCGCGGTTGTCGTTGAGTGGTTCCCGTGGAAGACTTTGTACCGGAGGGCTGACGCCCACCGCTCGCCGACGCGATGGAAGTTGCGTAGGCGACGACATCTTCCGGAGTTCCCTCGACGACGATCTGTCCGCCGCCGGCCCCGGCTTCGGGACCGAGGTCGATGACCCAGTCGGCGGTCTTGATGACGTCCAGGTTGTGTTCGATGACAACGACCGTGTTCCCCTGTTCGACGAGGCTGTTGAGCACGCTCAGCAGTTTCAGGATGTCGTCGAAGTGCAGGCCTGTTGTGGGTTCATCGAGCAGATACAATGTACGCCCGCGATTCGGGCGACACAGTTCCGCTGCTAACTTAATGCGTTGAGCCTCACCGCCGCTGAGTGTTGGTGCAGACTGTCCGAGCGTCAGATATCCGAGCCCGATCGCTTCCAGAGTCGCCAGCGGGCCGCGAATTTTGGGCACGTTGGAAAACAATTCCAGCGCCTTGCTGATCGACATTTCCAGCACATCCGCAATGCTGCAGTCGTTGAACTTGACGGTTAGTGTTTCTGCATTGAACCGTCTGCCCCGGCAGGTCGGACATTCGACCCAGACATCCGGCAGGAAGTGCATTTCAATCTTTTGCTGCCCCATGCCTTCGCAGTCTTCGCAGCGTCCTCCGGCCCGATTGAAGCTGAATCGTCCCGGCCTGTAGCCTCGCACTTTCGCTTCAGGCATCCTGCAGAACAGTTCGCGGATTTCATCGAACATCCCGGTATACGTCGCAGGGTTCGATGCGGGCGTTGAGCCGATAGGATTCTGATCGACCAGCACGATCTTGCTCAGATGTTCGACGCCTCTGAGCTCTCGAAACGCTCCCGGAGTTTCCGCGATGATGTTCAATCGTCGCGACACCGCTCGAGCCAGTGTGTCCATGATGAGCGAGCTTTTGCCCGATCCGCTGACGCCCGTAATACAGGTAAACGTTTTGAGCGGAATCCGCAGATCAACGTTGCGCAGGTTGTGCTGCTGGGCTCCCAGGAGTTCGACCCAGTCAATCTGTAAATGGCGAGCGGTGGGCGTCAGCCCACCGGTACGTTTGCCACCATTGTTTTCTTTTGTTCTCAAAATCGAAGTTGTACCGGCGGGCTGACGCCCACCGCTCGCCGGTTGTGGATGATTGGATTCCATTCGTCTCACGGCTGGCACCGGGATGCAGCGAGTGCCACTCAGATAAGCGCCGGTCATCGACGCTTTGTTCTTTTTCAGTTCCGCCGGTGTCCCCTGAGCCACAACCGTGCCGCCAAGTCGCCCGGCACCAGGTCCGAAGTCGTAAAGGCGATCCGCAGCGTCGAGGACTTCACGATCGTGCTCGACCAGCAGCACCGTGTTTCCGAGATCCCGCAGTCGCTTGAGGGCAATCAGCAATCGTCCGTTATCGCGAGGGTGCAGCCCGATTGTTGGTTCGTCCAGCACGTACAACACGCCGGTCAGCGATCGCCCCGCCTGCCCCGCCAGACGGATGCGCTGGGATTCGCCCCCGGAAAGTGTCGGCATCGAACGATCAAGCGTCAGATATTCCAGTCCCACTTCGACAAGGAAATTCAGCCGATGAGTGGCCTCGTTGAGCAGATCACCGGCAATCTTCTTCTCGTCTTTCGATAGCTTTAGGCCCAGCAGGAACGCGAGCGATTGAGATAACGGCATCCGACACAACTGAGGCAACGTCAGGTTTCGCAGACGCATGGCAGATGCTTCGGCCTCAAGTCGGCTGCCGTGGCACATGGTGCAGTCGCGCTCGCCGGCCATTTCAATCAGTGACTTCCGGTGAGAAAATGATAACCGCGACGCCGCTTCAATCGCCGGATAAAGCCCCTTGTATTTGAAACGAAAAGTACCGTAGCTCAGTCGCTCCGCCGACTGAGATTCCGATCGCGCATCTGAATCCAGGTCCACGGCTGACGTGCCACCACCGCTTCGTTTCCTATTCTGCCTCTTGTTTCTGGCCCCTACCGCGTCCGTTGTACCGGAGGGCTGACGCCCACCGCTCGCCGAAGACACATCAATCCAAGTATTGTCATCGCCATACAGGACGAGGCGTTGCTGCGGGGGACTCAGCAAATACCATGGCTGATCCAGCGGCAGATCAAATGTCGTCGAAATGGCATCCAGCATCATCCGAAACGGGGCATTCGTCTTCGGATCCGGCCACGCTCCGATCGCTCCATCCAGCAGACTGCGTTCGGGGCTCGTCACCAGCATCGCCTGATTGGCTCCGAATTCGGTTCCCAGACCTTCGCAGGCATGACACCAGCCGAGCGGACTGTTGAACGAAAATTTCTGCGGCGTCTGACGTTCAAATGAACGCTGACATTTGCTGCAAGACAGATGCAGGCTGTATCGGTGTTGCGTCCAATGCGGCTCATCCTTTACGGCATCTGAGACGGCAACGTGCATGATGCCCTTGCCCAGATCCAACGCGGCTTCGATGGAATCGGCGATACGACTCCGCTGTTTAGAATCCACAGAAATTCGATCTACAACGACGGCAACGTTGTGGGCCTGCCGATGATCAATCTCCGGAACGTCATCGATCTGATACGTCGTGCCATCGACGCGAACCCGAGCAAACCCGTTCGCCCGCAAGCGGTCCCACACCTTCGTAAATGCCGTCGCACGATCAACTTCCATCGGTGCCAGCAACAGCAACTTTACACCGGCTCCCAGTCTCATTACGCTGTCGACTATCTGATCGGTGGTCTGTTGCACTGCCGGCACCAGGCATTTTGGGCAATACATTTCTCCCATACGTGCAAACAGAATTCGCAGGTAGTCATAGACCTCCGTCACCGTGCCGACTGTTGACCGCGGCGTGGAGCCGACGGTCTTCTGTTCGATTGCGATCGCCGGACTCAGACCTTGAATACTCTCGACTCGAGGCTTTGGCATCTGCCCCAGAAACTGCCGCGCGTATGACGACAGGCTTTCGACATATCGCCGCTGACCCTCGGCGTACAACGTGTCCATGGCAAGCGACGTCTTGCCACTGCCGCTCGGTCCGCAGAAGACGCTCATCTGCTCACGCGGCACTTCCAGATCAATGCCCTGCAGATTGTGCTGCGCTGCACCGACGATGCGAATTGTCTGGCTCAGAATAAACGGATCGGCCTTCGTCTTCGCAGCCTTACCCTTCTTCATTCCGCCCTTGCGTTTGAAGCCTGGCAATACAGTCCGCAGGGCGACGCCCGTGTAGGATTCATCACACGCTGCGACCTCTTCCGGAGTCCCTTCAATCACAATCCGCCCACCACCCGCGCCGCCCTCGGGACCGATGTCGATGATCCAGTCTGACGTCTTGATCACGTCCAGATTATGTTCAATCACGATCACCGTGTTTCCCGCCTCGACGAATCCCTGCAGGACCTCGATGAGTTTCTTCACATCTGCAAAATGTAGGCCGGTTGTCGGCTCATCGAGCAGGTACAGCGTTCGGCCAGTCGATCGTTTGCCCAGCTCCCGCGCCAGTTTCACGCGCTGCGCTTCCCCGCCGGACAATGTCGGCGAGGCCTGCCCCAGTTGCATGTAATCCAGACCCACATCGCAGAGGGTTTGAAGCATGCGGTGGATCTTCGGAAAGCTCTCGAACAACTTCAGCGCTTCGCCGATATCCAGATCAAGGATGTCGGCAATGCTGTGGTCGCGGAACTTGACTTCCAGCGTTTCGTGATTGAACCGCCGTCCTTCGCAGACGTTGCAGGGGATCCAGATGTCCGCCAGAAAATCCATATTCAGCTTCGTCGCGCCGTGTCCTTCACAGGCTTCGCAGCGACCGTCGGCGACATTGAAGCTGAAGCGGCCTTCTTTGTAGCCTCGCATCTTTGACTGCGGCAACTGCGTGAACAGCTTTCGAATCTCATCGAAGACTTTGACGTACGTCGCAGGATTCGAACGCGGCGTGCGACCGATCGGCGACTGATCGATGTCGATGCCTTTGTCGATGAGTTCCAGACCGTCGATGCGTTTGTGCTTCCCGGGATCACCGACGCCTTTGTTGACGTCGCGGTTCACGACCTGCCACAGGATATCATTGACGACGGAACTCTTGCCCGAACCGCTTACCCCCGTCACGCTGATCAACCGACCAAGTGGAAAGTGAACCGTCACGTCCTTGAGATTGTTGTGTGTTGCCTTATGCACAACGATGGAGCCACGATCCGGGTTGCGTCGCTCTGCGGGGATCTCAATTTTCTGTCGCCCTGACAGAAACGCGCCCGTCACGCTGCGTTCGCTTTTCAGCACATCCTCGACCGTTCCTTCGACAACAACTTCGCCGCCCAGCACTCCTGGCCCTGGTCCGAAATCGACCACATGGTCTGCGGCACGCATGGTTTCTTCGTCGTGCTCGACGACGATCACCGTGTTGCCCTGATCGCGAAGTCGCTGCAGACTTTCCAGGAGCATCGTGTTGTCGCGCGGATGCAGTCCGATCGACGGTTCGTCCAGAATATAGACGACTCCCACCAGCCCGCAGCCAATTTGTCCCGCCAGACGAATCCGCTGCGATTCACCCCCGGAGAGTGTCGGTGCAGAGCGATCGAGCGACAGATAATTCAATCCGCACTGCAGGAGGAATCCCAGCCGCCCCCGGATTTCTTTCAACGCTTCTTCAGCGATTAACTGCTGTGTTGCGTCCAGCTTCAGTGCATCAAAAAACTCGGCGGCTTGTTCGATCGACAGCGCGCACACCTGTGGCAGACTGAGTTCCAGCGGCAGCCCTCGCGCGGCAAAACGCTTGCTCGTTGTGCGGAGCCGTACGTTGCGCGCCTGGCGGTTCAACCGTTCGCCGTGACAAGACGGACATGCGGCGACTTCCATGTACTTTTCCAGCTGCCGACGCCGCATCGGATTTTTTGCGATCCGGTAACTTTCCAGCAGGCGATTCGCCCAGCCTTCCCACTTGCCGCCGTGCTTCCACGCTCCCGCTCGAGTTTTCCAGGTGAACGTAATAT
>JAYSPO010000252.1:0-4755 GCA_043722015.1 Candidatus Kuenenia sp.
CCCACGCGGTTAAACGAATGTGCCTTCCTCCGCTTCGCGCGGCAAAATCGCAGTGCCACAGGCGGCGGCTGCGAACTAATTCGGAGCGATCTTCGAGTCTTTGTCCGCATGATCAGCGCCATTGCTCGTCGTGCGTGAAATCAGACGAGTCAGCAATATTTCACACTCGACGGCACCCGAGCCGAACACTAACGCCAGCATCGCAAACACGAAAGAATGCATCCGAACCGGAACGATGTTCAACATTCCTGAACGGCTAAGTTGCTGCGCGGTCACATAGAACAGAGCCGAGACCTGGATCGCCGCGACAAAGTGGACGAGTGGTATTTCAGGCGAACGAATTGTGATCGGCGTGATGATTCCTGTCGGGATCAGCTTGCGAAGGCCGTCCTGTGAGTGCGATGGAAGTAGTCGCGAACGCTTACCACTTAGCTCCGACTGGTTTCGCTCCGGCGTTTTTCATACGGATGCTGTAGAGCGAAGTCTTCGCCGTGATGAACAGCGTCTTGTAGTCATCTTCGCCGAAAGTTACGTTGGCCGGGCCTTCGGGGACTGGGATTCGTGCCAGCAGCTTGCCGTCGGCGTTGAAGATGTTGACGCCGCCGTGAGTTGTGTAAAGGTTGCCCTGAGTATCGACTGTCATGCCGTCGCTGCCTTCGTCGATCGTGAATAACTTCTTGCCGAGCGATCCGTCTTTGTGTACCTCGTAACAATGAATTCCGGCAGGCAGTTTGTGGAAGGCCGGATCGGGATGCCGCGAATTGCCACCTGTGTCGGCGATGTAGATCCGGCTTTCGTCCGGAGAAAAATTGATGCCGTTGGGCATCGCAAGGTCCTTGACAATGGGCTCAACCTTTCCGGTCGCAGGATCCAGTCGATAAACCCAATGGCCTGATATCTCAGCAGGTCCAGTCAGGCCCCATGGCGGGTCGGTGAAATAGAGTGTGCCGTCAGATTTCACGGCAACATCGTTGGGGGAATTCAGACGTTTGCCGTCGTACTTGTCCGCTAACACAGTGATGCTGCCATCAGCTTCTGTACGCACGACGTTGCGAGCTGCGTGCTGACAGGAAATCAGGCGTCCTTCAAGGTCAAGGATATTGCCGTTGGATTGCTCGCTTGCGCGGAACAGCGAAACGCCTTCGCCTTCCTTCCACTGGATGATCCGGCTGTTCGGGATGTCCGAGAAGACAAGGATCTTCTTCGCCGGAATCCATGCGGGGCCTTCGGTGAATTTCATGTCACCGGCCAGCTTCTGTACTTTCGCCCCCGGTGCGATCAGTGATTCTGCTTCGTCGGCGTGGACGTGCGTCATGGCGACGAGCAGGATGAGTAATGAGAAAAGTCGTTTGGACATGGTGGTTTCGTAACTTTTTCAAGGGTGGGGTTCGATTTTCATTGATCGTAGCGGGATGCCGCCAGGTTGTCAGGTCCGCGCGGTGTTTAAAGTGTTCAATCACCCGAGCCTGGAGTCTGTCTGAGTACCGCTGGTGTTGTGAGCGGCAAGGCGCTAGCCGCCGGTTTTTCAGATCAATTACCCGCAGCTAGCGGACTGTTGATTTGGTCCCAATTCTGTTTTTAGTCCCGGCTTCAGCCGGAATTCGCTGGCAGTTCGGCACCAGAGCCGCCTAAAGGCGGGACTACAAACTGAAATCAACAGACCGCTGGCAGGACTGGAGTCCCGTCCTGCGATTGAGTTTTTCACTGTCGAGACTGATGCGACACCAGAAGATGATTGTGTTACAGTTTCGCCGCCGTGAATCGAGCCTGAGGGCCGGTTTTGTTGTTCCGAATGTCGGGGGTCATAGGTTCAGTCAAGTTTGCAGTTTCAGGGTGAGACATGTCAGTCCGGTTGATTGTGCCTGCGTTGGTCGTTTGTGCTCTGCTGAGTAACGTTTGCAGTTCAGAGGACTGGCCATCCTGGCGCGGGCCGAACCGTGACGATATTTCAACCGAGACGGGGCTGCTCAAGACGTGGCCTGAAGGCGGACCGGTGAAACTCTGGACATCCAAAAACGCGGGTCTTGGCTACTCGGGAGTCTCCATTGCCAATGGCGTTCTCTTCACGATGGGAGCCGATGGCACAGCGGAGGAATCCAGCGAGTTCGTCGTTGCCATCAACGTGGAATCCGGTGAGAAGATCTGGCAGACAAATGTCGGACAATTTCTCGACAACGGCTGGGGCGGTGGGCCGCGAAGCACGCCGACGATTTCCGGTGACCGGTTGGTTGCGATCAGCGGCAAGGGTGAGATTGTCTGTCTTTCAGCAAGCGACGGCGTGGAAAAATGGCGTGCCAGTCTGACGGAACTTGGCGGCACGATTCCAAGCTGGGGGTTTTGTGAATCGGCATTGATCGATGGCGACAAGGTGCTCGTCACACCCGGCGGCGAAAACGGCACGATCGCCTGTTTCAATCTGCAGACGGGTGAGAAAATCTGGCAGTCGTCTGAGATCAGGGAGCCTGCGAATTATTCTTCTGTCATCGCAGTCGATCATTTTAGTAAACGCCAGTACATCCAGTTGACCGGACAGAAGGTATTTGGTCTCGACGGTGACGGCAAGTTACTGTGGCAACAGGATTTCCCGGGTCGCACGGCCGTGGTTCCCACACCAATCTATAAAGATGGCCAGGTCTATGTCACGGCGGGCTACGGAACAGGCTGCCTGTTGCTGAACATTACCGCCAACAATAAAGTGGAAAAAATCTACGACAACAAAGTGATGAAGAACCAACACGGTGGTGTGTTGTTGGTTGGTGATTATCTCTTCGGCCACAGCGACGACAACGGGATCATTTGTCAGAATTTCAGCTCGGGTGATCTGGTCTGGAGCGACAAGAAAAAAAACGATGCCAAAATCGCGGTCACGTATGCCGATGGTCTGCTTTATTGCCTCGACGAAAATAGCGGCGAGTGCTTTCTTGTGGAAGCCAGCGCAACAGAATACAAGGAAGTCAGTCGATTTAAAATGGATCCTCAGACGACGCTGCGGAATCCTAACGGAGGCGTATGGACACATCCGGTGATCAGCAATGGTCGGCTCTATCTGCGTGATCAGGATGTCATTTGCTGCTATAGAATTAAGGAATAACTCCTTTGGAGTGCGGTGACTCGTCGCCGCTTTCTTTTTCAAACAACTCTCCGCTTGGCAATTGATCGTGTTAACGTCGCGTTTGTGAACGAAGCTTGAGCAAGTGTGACAGAAAAATTGGTGACAAAAAAACTCAGAAATCTCTTACATCGAACGATGTGTTGATCAGCAACACAGATCCGGAAAAGAAAGCGATGACAAGTCATCGCACTCCAAAATAAGGAACTCATTTCAATGCAAAATATTCTTGATCATCTGAAATCCAATCAGGACAAGGCGCTCAGCGAACTCTGCGACTTTCTCCGCATCCCCAGTATCAGTGCGGACAGCAAATATGTTCCCGACATGGGACGATGCGGGGAATGGGTCATGGCGTCGATGCAGGATGCGGGCCTGAAGGCTCAGATCTTTCCTACGAAAGGTCATCCGATTGTTTACGGAGAGCGGATTCAGGATCCGAAGCTGCCGACGATTCTGGTCTATGGGCATTACGACGTTCAGCCTCCTGATCCGCTGGATCTGTGGACCACGCCGCCGTTTGAACCGCAGGTTCGTGACGGCAAATTGTTCGCGCGCGGCGCGACCGACGACAAGGGGCAGCTGTTTACGCACCTGAAGTCGATCGCGGCGTGGGTGAAGCTGAATGGGCAACTCCCGGTCAACGTCAAAGTCCTGATCGAAGGCGAAGAAGAAGTCGGTGGCGTAAACCTGGATCATTTTCTGGAAACGCACGGCGATTTGTTGAAGGCTGACGTGGCGGTCGTGAGCGACACCAGCCAGTACGGCGACGGAATCCCGGCGATCACGTGCGGGCTGCGGGGTATTGTGGCGGCGGAAATACGTCTGAAAGGCCCGTCGAAGGATCTTCACAGCGGCATCTACGGCGGCAGCATCGCGAATCCAGTGAACGCCCTGGCAAAGATGTGCGGCAAGCTCGTAGGCGATGACGGGCGTGTTCAGATTCCGGGCTTCTACGATGATGTTCTGGAACTCACGGCACTGGAACTCGAACAGTACGCTCAGTTACCGTTTTCTGAATCAGACTTTCTGAAAGAAGTGGGCAGTTCGGCAACCTTCGGAGAAACCGGCCATACGACATTGCAGCGTCGCACTGCGCGTCCGACATGTGATATCAACGGGATTTTTGGCGGCTATACGGGCGAGGGCCCAAAGACCATCATCCCGTCGAAAGCGACCGCAAAAATCACTTGCCGCCTCGTGCCGGTGATGAAGCCAGCCAAAGTTCTGGATGCACTGGAAGCGTTTCTGAGATCGCATTGTCCGCCGGGGATTGAGTTCGAATTCAAGCGATTTCATGGCTGTGAGGCGTTTGTGTTTGATCCGACAAGTGAGTGGCTCACAGCGGCACGCAAGGCCGTTGAGACCGCTTTTGGGCAGCCGCCCGTCTTGGTTCGTGAGGGTGGTTCAATTCCGGTCGTACTCAGCTTTAAACAGATTCTGGGAATCGATACCCTGCTGCTCGGCTGGGGCCGGAATACAGACAACCTCCACAGCCCGGACGAACACATTCATGTTCAGGATTTCCACCGCGGCACGCTTGCCAGCGCTTGCCTGTGGGCAGAACTGGCAAAGGTGAGAACCTGACAACAGGATTTGTTTAACGGCGAGCCGCAGGCGCAGGCGGCAGCCGGACTCAAGTGAAG
>JAYSPO010000253.1:0-1630 GCA_043722015.1 Candidatus Kuenenia sp.
CATGCATTTTTTTGCCCCGAACGTTTTCGCTTCTAAAACGTCGCATTGACGGTGGCGGACGCGCGAATTCCGCAGCTTAGCTTTGCAGCGGGCCGTTGAATAAAAATCATCTCTGGTTGCGGGCGAAGTCCGCGCTGGGTACTTCGCGGTAATAATCGCAGTTTGAACGGCGGATTACGCGGAATACACGGAAGGGAAACAGTTGAGTTGGCAGTCGTCAGTCGTCAGTGAATCGCAAAGTCTTCCAACTCGTTGCTCCCAACTCCCAACTGCCTCCTGCCTCCTGCCTTCTGACTTCTGCCAACTCCCAACTGCCAACTCCCAACTCCCAACTCCCAACTCCCCACTCCCCACTCCCCACTGCCATGCTCGCACTCATCACCGGAATCACAGGTCAGGACGGTTCCTGGCTCACGGAACTGCTCCTGGAAAAAGGCTACGAAGTCCACGGCATCGTGCGCCGCAGCAGTACGCTGGAACGATCCCGTTTGAACCAGTTCTACGGCGATGCCAGCACCTATGAAAAGCGACTGTTTCTGCACTATGCCGACCTGTCTGATACGACCACGATCCGGCGAATCATCAACAAAGTGCAACCTGCGGAGTTCTATCATCTGGCCGGACAGTCGCATGTCGGGTTAAGCTTCGAAATTCCGGAAAGCACCTGCGATCTGACGGCAATGGGAAGTCTTCGGATCATGGAGATCCTGCGCGACCTCCGGAACCCACCGCGTTTTCTTCACGCCAGCAGTCGGGAAATTTTCGGGACACCCAGTGTCAGTCCTCAGGATGAATCAACGCCCATCAATCCCAATTCGCCTTATGGCTGTGCGAAAGCCTTTGCGACTCAGATGACAAAAATCTATCGCGAAGCGCACGGGCTCTTTTTCTGCAACGCCATCTGTTACAACCACGAAAGTCCGCGACGCGGCGAAAACTTTGTCACCCGCAAAGTCACGCTCGCAGCAGCCAGGATCAAAGCCGGGCTGCAGAAATCCGTGAGTCTCGGGGATCTCGATTCCGCTCGAGACTGGGGTTATGCCAAAGATTATGTGCAGGCGATGTGGCTGATGCTGCAACAGGAAACGCCGGACGACTATGTCATCGCGACAGGTGAATCACGAACCATTCGGGAACTTCTGGAAACGGCATTCAGACACGTTGGTTTGAATTGGCAGGATTATGTAAAAATTGACGATCGTTTCAAACGCCCGGCGGATGCGCATGAACTACTTGGCAACCCGGCGAAAGCTGTCACACAACTCGGATGGAAACCATCCGTCACGTTTGAACAACTCATTCATCTCATGGTCGATGAAGACCTGAAACTTGTCACAAGCCAGGCTTGAATCCAGCAACCTTTGGAGTGCGATGACTCGTCATCGCTTTCTTTGTCACCGATTCCGGCTCACCTCTGATCCCATGCCACTGAACACCGAGGGAGCTAAAACAAATCGCAGATTGCACCACGGAAATCCCAGCGCGGCCCTTCAGGCCGCAACCAAAGATATTTTTTACCACGATCCGCCGCCGGGCTAAGATGTATCTGGCCTCAACATTATGGGCAAAAAAATGTTGGGCAAAAAAATGGCTGCAATTTTTCTGCCCATGCATTTTTTTGCCCCGAACG
>JAYSPO010000254.1:0-7424 GCA_043722015.1 Candidatus Kuenenia sp.
CGCCATTCTCAGCGCCTGCGCATGCTCCGGCTCATGCGCATCCAGCCCCTGCGGAAACGCTTTGACCAGTACTGGCAAACTCAAAAACGGCCCGGAAACCGGAACGAGTGATAACCATTCAGCGTGATGACGTGCGGTGGACATTGAATAGGCCAAGACGCGAGAAGTTTTTAACCACGAAATACCCAGCGCGGGCTTCGCCCGCAACCCAAGGAAGTGCGTGAAAGAAATTTTAACCACGGATTTCGCGGATTGCACAGATAAGCACACTGTGACTCATCCGTGTGATCCGTGACATCCGTGGTCAAAAATGTGATTGCAGCAACGATCGCTCCGCGACCAGATTTCTTTGTGCCACGCGAAGATTCTGATCGTTAGTAGTACGAAAGGAGGCAGAAGACAAAGAGATTTTCGTTTGCGATTCTTTCGTGTATTTCGTGTATTTCGTGGTTCAAAATGCGATTCCTGTTTGCTCTTCATTTCAGTTTCTGTGGTACAAGGAATGTCACCGCCACCGGAAACAATCGCACTTGCGGATCGGCGAACCTTGATTTGATCGATTCGACTTCGTGTTCAATCTCGCGAGGAATCTCTTTCACGCGGGCCCGCAGTGCATCCTTGTTACGTTCGAACTGTTCTTTCTCCGGATCACTGAACAGTTCCAACTGACGGTACTCAGGATCATTGAGTTCTTTCTCGATCGCCGCCTTCAGCTCCGTCAGAATCGCCGTGATGTCTTTCGCTTCCTTTTCTGCCCGAGCACTCAGTGTGCGATGAATGGCCGCTTTGCGTTCCTTCATGCGGGCTTCCAGTGATTGACCGAGTTGTCCGGTCAACTGCGGATAGATGGCCAGCAGTGTCTCCTGAACCTTCTCCGATGGCATTTCGTCCGTGATGGCATCCAGTGCGTCATGCAGTCGAGCTTCAGGCAATCGACCGCTCCATTTACCGTGCTGAATTGCTCCGCCTGCTGCAATGATTTCTTCATGCAGTCGAACGCTGTCGCCGCCGATCACGACCAGGCGAGCGTACGCAACGGCGGCAGGACTTTCGATGATGTTGTTCGGAATGATGCGTGCAGTTACTCGCTGCAGTTTGGATCGACTCTTGTCGGCCCAGACTTCGGCTCGCAGTAATCGCAAGCACATCTGCGGCAAGCGATGATTCAGATGCACCAGGACCACATCGTCGTGATCTCGGGTGACCTGATCGTCGAACGAGACCGGTCGAATCTCCTGCGTATGCGGATGCTGCAAACCTTCAGCACATGCCGCCCAACTGCCTCGCAGTGCAGGAAGTCGGAAACAAGGTCGGCCATCGTCTGTCGTCGTTGGAATCAGTCCCGGCTGTCCAGCCAGCGCCAATGCGATCTGAACGACCTTCTGAATGTTCTCCGGCGACAGGTTCAATTCACGGCGTGTCTCCATGTACTGATCCATCAGTTCCTTGACCTGTTTCCGCAGATCTCGCTCAAACTTCAGCATCTTCCGAATCGGCTGCGCGTCGCGCACCGCGTCGTCGAGCTGGAGCGATGTGCGATGTCCCAGCATCGCTTCTTCAACCTGCTGAGCCAGCACCGGTCCGACTTTGCCGAGGTCCTCCCGAATGGTTTCAATTTTCAGCGCGACTCGCATCAGGAACTCAAGGTCACCGGCAAGGTCGCTGGCTCCGCGAACGTCGCTGGATCCCCCTTTGTTCCAACCTTGGCCAACGAAGTGATACACCATCACCTTGTCCGCCTTCTGACCGTGCCGGTCAACACGCCCGTTCCGCTGTTCCATGCGATTTGGATTCCAGGGGATCTCGTAATGGATCAGCTTCGAACAGAAGTTCTGAAAGTCCAGACCTTCGGATGCCGCATCGGTCGCCAGTAGAATGCGCACTTTGCTGTGTTCAGGCGAGGTCTGGAATGCGGCCTTCACGGCTTCTCGCTGATCGCTGTCCATGCCACCGTACATGGTCAGAAGCCGGTCATCGCCGGAAAATCCTTCGGTCGCCATGACTTCCTACAGCCAGTTCTGAGTTGCTCGGTATTCCGTGAAGATGATAACTCGTTCGTTTGTCCATTTGCCCTTTGGCTTGAGATGTTCCTTCAACCAGGCAATCAGTTGCCGAGCTTTGGAATCTCGCTGGGCTTTCCCTGCTTCGGCCAGGGTCTTCATCTGTTTCAGCAATACCCGCTCCCGATCGGTTGGCTCAGCGAATAAGCGTGTTGCTGACGTCAGAGCTTCCGTCGTGGCTTCCTCATACTCTTCGTCATCCGCATAGTCTTCGTCCATGCGTTCAAATTCACGCTGCAGGTATTTCTCGGTTGGCTTGTCGATCGATTTCTTTCTTGCCGACGCCAGAGATCGCTCATGCTGCTCCAGTGTTGTCAGAAACGCAGCCGGACAGGAGAACAGCCGTTTTTTCAGAGTCTTCAGCACGAACTCTGTCGCAACGCGTTCTGCCTGGCTTGTAGCGCGTTCGGATCGCAGCTTTGTGTATTCCTTCAGCGCGGAATGCAGTTGCCGCTCATCGTCGGTGTAGGGAACTTCGATCGGTTCCAATACCCTCGGAGGAAATCGCGTGCTGCCGTCCCATTTCGTAGCAAAGCTGGGATCCGTCTTCAGTCGCCGCACCATCACCGCTTCGAGCTGTTTCCGATCCGGATCGGCAGCCACGGAAAATCGCTGGTTATCGAGCAGCTCCAACAGGGCTCGAAAACTTTCGCTGTACCCGTTGTGAGGCGTCGCTGTCAGAAACAGCTTGTGCTCAAAGTGCGGAGACAGTTCCCGCAGCGCCTGAGTCCGCAGCGAGTCCGCAGCGAGTCCGTCGCGTAGTTCCCGCGTCCGGACGGCGCACAGTTGTGGGCCTCATCCACGATCAGGAGATCGTATTTGCGAGGATAGATCGATTCGCCATGTGCGGGCAGCGTTTCTCGAAACAGTCGCAGCGGACGCTCACGTTTTAGAAAATCGATGCTGGTGATCAGCCTGGGGAAATGACTCCATGGATTCGCATGAATGCCGCGACTGCGCCGCAGATCCTTCATCAGGCTGGAATCGACAATGCGGAATTCCAAACCGAACTTGTCCCGCATTTGATCTCGCCATTGTATCTGCAGCGATGACGGCACGACGATCAGAATCTTGCGGGCTCGATGCCGCAACATCAGTTCCAGAGCCACCATGCCCGCTTCGATCGTCTTTCCCAGCCCCACGTCGTCGGCAATCAGCAGGTTCACACGAGGCATCTGGATTGCTCGAACGACCGGATCGAGCTGATAGTCTTCAATCTCGATCCCACTGCGAAACGGAGCCTGAATGTTCTTCACGTCCGCCGTTGACGACGCGCCCCAGCGAACAGCGTCCAGAAATGCATCCAGTTTTTCCGGTGCGTCAAACCCAGTTGGTTCCGGCATGGCCACCTTGTCGATGACTCTGGCACCCGGCTCAACTTCCCAAATCACCTGCAATTCTTCGCCCAGTCCGTCGTCTTCCACAGAAGAAAGGCTGATCAGATTCTGAGGCCCAGAAAAATCCGCCTTGGTCGCCGGAGACGGCAGCGTGCTGGCTTTCAGGTCGTTGACGACCCATTGCCTGGACCTGACATGAACCAGTTCCCCAACTTCTGGACGACGAATCATTTGTGGCGCTACCCAGCCTGTGGTGACACTCAGGAGAGCTCAGGCTAAAAGCCCGAAGAATTGGCCAAGATAGCCATCACAATGGGGAACAACAATCCAACCCGATGGGCAAGGTCGAGAAGGTGGGAAGAATCGTGCCACTGGTCCGAGTTTCTCCGCGATTATCGCAGCATAGATCAGCCAACCCTTACCGGAACCTGCGCATAGCTGTTCCCGCCGCCTGCTACGATGACGATCCAGTGAACTCCGGGTGGACGAGGTGCGGAAAGACTCTGCTCGGCAGTGTCGGAAGTTAGCGGCAGAACCTTCTTCGCTGTTTCAAAGGTCACCACCGCTTTGAAAGTGGGAATGGCATTCTTGCAATACGACGCGATGATTTCCGGGATCTCATGCTTAGGCATGCCTTGTTTCTCAAGGGCCGCATAGGTCAGCTGCTTTCCGATGTCGTCGGTCATTTCAACAATGAGTCCGACCGGATCCGCCATGCCGGACTGCTGCATCCGCTGCATCACGTCAGGAGCGTTGTGGTTCAGCAGATGACGACGGAGTTGTTTGGATTGCTCGGAAATGCCTTTGGTCATTGGGGTAGCTCGCAGGGCCGCAGGATTCGAAGGAGTTCCGGTCAGCTTTGAAGATCGACAAGGCTTGAGGCTCAGCTACCACGTTGACGCCAATCTCCGCGCATCACTTCTCGGAGTATTCAAGCAGGTCTGACAGCCCACATCCCAGCGTCTGACACAATTTGTCGATTGTGGTGAGTGTCGTGTTGTAGTTGGCACGTGAGCCCAATGCCTCAATTGTCGCTCGCGCCAGCCCGGTGCGTTCGGCGAGGTCAGCATAGCTCAGCGTCGTCCCTGTTCTTTTTTCAAAAACGGCGATTGCTTCGCGCAATTTGATCACAATCACTTGACTGACCCGCTACAGTCTTGTATTGTGAATACAAGACGGTTCCTCCTGACTTTGGTGATTTCACGTCTGACAACTACGAGGTTACCGCGTCAGGGGGAACCTGTACATCCTGGGCGTTCTCCGTTCAGAACGCCATTTCCAAAACTGCTCAAACGGGAGAATTGCAGATGACAAATGGTGGTGGTAAGAAGCATGAGAAGTCAGCAGAAGCAAAGAAGGGAAAGGAGGCACCGAAGGATACCAAGGGCAGCCAGAAGTAGTTGTGCTTTTGGATTCCTTGAAACTCGACTTGTTGCAGTTGAGTCACGTTTGGAGCGACCAACGGGAGCGGACCGTTCGTTTCCCTGCGATAACTCGAATTCGGTTGCGGCCAGGCAGCAGCAGAACTCACGGAATAATCCCGGAGCCCAGCGTATTTGATGCGCTGCGGCTCTTTTTGTGTGCTCTCGCCGGTAATCATCCGAATAACAGCCCTGAAGCCTCAGGAGTCTCGTCGAAGTAAGTCTTCCACTCGACGGTAATATTTTTGCAATGTGTCGCGAGATCCCAGGTATAACAGCACAACAATGGCCATGAGCAGGCAGAACTCGTGGCATCGGAATCCATTTGCAGACCAGTGCAGGACGGCAGCAATCAATGAAGCAATCAGTGCGTTGGCATGCCATTGATAATAGCGATAATGGATTTCGATCAGTCTGTCGAATGCGTCCACCGAGTCTTTGAGTCTTGAAAAATCAACGTTTGGCTTATCAATACCGGTTGCATGATGAAGCGAATCAATCAGTAGCCAGCGGAGGGTGCTTACCAGTTGGCCGACGCCGACCGAGGCCAGAGTGACATACAGAAATCCGCCAACCGTTGGAGCATTGCTCGTTGCCTGGCCCAGCCATCCGCTGATGGTGCTCGAATAGGGTGCCATGCCCCAGAGCAAGACAAACCCCGGCAGCACAAATGCAATTAGCAGTCCAAAGTTGTTGCTGGTGACGTCTTTCACCAGGCAACGATAACTCAGCTGGGGCGGAAGCGCAAGACGCTTTGTTGCGGATGCCGGCACGTGATTGGCAATGTGGGCTGCTTCCGGGGCGGTACCGTACCACAGGTTTTACTGAGGGCTTTCAGTGATTCGCGATGTTCGCA
This sequence comes from Candidatus Kuenenia sp., assembly GCA_043722015.1. Classification (GTDB taxonomy): domain Bacteria; phylum Planctomycetota; class Planctomycetia; order Planctomycetales; family Planctomycetaceae; genus SXXK01. The sequence goes on from JAYSPO010000254.1 coordinate 5,675, forward strand.
TCTGGGTGTACATTACTGTTGCTGACTCAGTAGTGTTTGGGGTCGAGGCTCTGGAGTTCAGTGAAATCACAGGGTGAGGCGCCTATCGGGTTTCGAGATAACTCCTGGACCAAATACCGAAGAGGTGGCGCTGGAATAAAGTTGACCTGAGCCAGGTCAACCTACTGTGGGCGGACTTGGCTCAGGTCCGCCACGGCAGCCACCACCAAACCAGTGAAGAGGTAGCCGCCGTCGTGATTTCTCATTGTATCACGGCGTCAAGGTCCGTTCGCCGCGCGATGCGGGCTCACTGCTGCTTTTAGTTCCGAAAAGACTCCACCTTGACTTGCCGTGTTCAAAAGCCTTTCAGGCCGACGGCGGGCCCCGACTGATCAACAGTCGAAACAAAAACATCAGTGCTGTTCATGCCGAGAGCAGTACATATCAGGAGAACAAACCCATGAAGAAAGAAGACGCAGTTGAACTCGCAGACAAGTGCCTCAAAGAACTGGCCGCATCGCTGGAACAGGGAAACACCGAAGTGCTGGAAAAGTATCTCAGTGCATTGGCCAGGTTTCATCATTACAGCTTCGGCAACATGATGATGATCGTGACTCAGTTTCCGGAGGCCAGCAAAGTGGCTGGGTTCCAGACATGGAGAAAACTCGGACGCTGGGTCAAACAGGGAGAATCCGGAATCGCCATTCTGGCCCCGATGATCGGACGAAAGAAAGAGGATGCAGAATCGGACAATCGGGCGGACGCATCACAGGAAAAAATGAAGGCAGTGTTTGGTTTCAGAGCGGTCCATGTGTTCGATATCAGTCAGACCGAGGGTGAAGAACTGCCGAAACTCTCAGAGATCAGTGGTTCCGCTGAAGACAACCTTCTGTTTCTTGAAAGTGTTTACGACACACTGAACATCAAGCTGGAGACACGTCCGATGCCAGACGGAATCCGAGGTGCCTCACTGGGTGGTCATGTTGTCGTTAAGGAAGGGCTCGACAAATCCATGCGGTTTCGAGTATTGGCTCATGAGCTGGCTCACGAACTTCTGCACCGGGACATTGTGGGAGACGAGGTGATTCAGAACCGCAAACTGATCGAAACAGAAGCCGAGTCCGTGGCGTTTGTTGTTTGTAAAGCTCATGGAATTGATACACAGGCTTTGAGCAGCGAGTACATCCACCTGCACTGCGGAGACACCAAACTGCTGATGGCTTCCTTGGATCGAATCCAGCAAACAGCCACGCGGATCATCGAGCTGATAGAAAATGACAAGAATGCCCCAATTAACATCCGATGCAGCCATTGGTCGAAGGAGCGACGCAAAGTGACGAACCAGAGTGTGTAGAGTCAGTCCCTGTCTGGACTGATTCATCGCTCACCACCAGACGAGCCCGAATCGATGAGGAATTCGCTCGCCGTTGATTCACCAATCTCGTTTGCTATGAATTCCGCCTCGGAGGAGAAAACACATCGCCTAAGATTAAACAAAACACGAGATGCGGTTCACCGAAAGCCAGTCCAATACTGCTCGACTGTCCCCGATGATTTTGGGCGTTTCCCTTGCGGGCCGGGGAGCTTCGGGCTTCGCTGGACGCTCGGTCCTGCGGACTGCTTCGCACCCTGCGCATCCCTAACGCTGGGAGTGAACAACCGAAGGAGGTTCCCGTCAGACGAGTTCTGATTGTATCACGGCGTCAAGGTCCGCTTCTCGCCTGCGGCGAGGCACTGCTGCTTTCGCTGCGCGAAAGGCTCCACCTTGACT
>JAYSPO010000255.1:0-3531 GCA_043722015.1 Candidatus Kuenenia sp.
CCCCCTGATGAGTTTACAATTCCCATGCATGATTCGAAATCAGGGGATTAACATCCCCCGCTCGCCGATATCCTAAAACCCGACAGTATCAACAAGATCAGGACAAAGTCGGGAGAGTTCCCCCTGCAAATAATGTTCAACGTCTCGAGCCAGATCCAGCGAAGAAGCGTGTTGCGAAATACGCACAGCTTCGGAGATCGAAAGGTTTCTGACAACTTCCTTTAACCGTGGAATTGCCTGTGGTGTGGCACTCAGACTTCGCAATCCCATACCCAGCAACAGCGGAATAAACCGCGGTTCAGAACTCATTTGCCCGCAGACAGTCACGGGTTTTCCGTGTTTTTCTGCGGCGCGGAGCACCATCTGGATAAGTCGCAGGATTGATGGATCGCCTGAACGATACAGGTTCGCCACCGCTGGATCCGAACGATCACAGGCGAGAGTGTATTGAATCAGATCGTTTGTACCAATCGAGAAGAAGTCGACTTCTCTCGCGAATTCTTCCGCCAGAATTACGGCGGACGGGACTTCCACCATCATTCCGATCGGGATATTCCGTTGAAACGGGATGCCTTCGTCTTCCAGATCTTCCATCACGTCCATCAGGATCATTTTTGCCTGACGGAACTCAAGGAGCGTGGAAATCAGCGGAAACATGACGCGCACGTTGCCGTGGACCGATGCCCGCAGGATGGCTCGCAGTTGCCGTTTGAACATCGGTGTGTTGAGCAGACTCAGCCGAATGCTGCGCAGCCCCAGCATCGGATTCTGCGATTTTGAGAACTGACTTTCCAGCAACTGTGGCACTTTATCAGCGCCAATATCAAGAGTCCTGATCACAACAGGGAGATCGCCACAGGCTTCCACAACGCGACAATAGGCCTCGTAATGATCCGATTCCGACGGTTCACGGTTGCCACTCAGAAAGAGGAACTCCGTACGATATAGTCCCACACCGTCTGCCCCGCGTTTAATGCAGTGGCGCACTTCTTCGGGAAATTCAATGTTGCCACAGATGGTGACGCGCTGGCCGTCCTCAGTTTCCGCAGGCAGAGCTTCCATCAGCCCCAGTCGTGTGCGGATTTTTTCGCTGCGGATCTGCATGTCCTGCACGCGCGCAACCGTTTCGCTGTCCGGATCAATAATGACGCGACCGTTGTCGCCATCCAGGATGACGGTCTCGCCACCGGACACGCCGGCAAGGCATCGGCCCAGTCCGACGATCGCCGGGATTTCCAGCGCACCTGCCAGAATTGCCGTGTGACTTGTTCGGCCACCAACTTCGGTGGCGAATCCCAGCACAAATTTTGTGTCAAGCGTTGCGGTCTCGCTGGGTGTCAGATCGTGCGCGAGGACGATGACAGGTTCCGTCAGATTCCGCAGTTCTTCGCGGCTTTCGCCGAGCAACTGTCGGAGCAGACGCTTTTCCAGATCGAAAATATCGAGCGCGCGTTCCGACAGGTAGCGGTCGCCCATCTTTTCGAGCTGTTCTGCATAACTGCGGAGAACGCGACTGACGGCGAATTCCGGTGAGCGCGTTTGTTCACGAATCAGAGCTTCCACTTCACGAATCAGGCGAGGATCCTGAGCCATCTGTAAATGGGCGGAGAAAATAGCTCCGTACTGAGCTCCCAACTGAGCGGAGACAAGCTGTTCGTTACTCTTGATGTCCCGACAGACATGTTCAAGTGCGGCATGGAAGCGATGGAGTTCATCGTCAATCGCATCGCGGTTGACATATTTTCGGGGGATGCGGAAGTTCTCAGACCCCAGCACTAAGACTGGGCCGGTGACGACTCCTGGAGAAACCGCGATTCCTGTGTATAACTTCATCGCGTCAGTTTAAAGAGATCCCGAGCGCCAAACAACTCAGCGGATCTCAGAGCCAGATATCGAAAAACCTGTCTCAAACAGTTCACTGATCGCATCTGCAGCAGCAGCAGCATCCGAACCAGACGTTTCAAGGCTGAGTATAGCACCAGTGGGAGCCGCCAATAACATCAGGTCAAATGCCGATTTCACATCCGCCCGGCGACCATCAAACGTCAGGGTAATCGTGGCAGAAAACGTCAATGCCTTGCGTACAAGCAACTGCAGCGGCCGCAGGTGCAACCCATCCTCGGGAGTCACTCGCACTTGTCTGCAAACTACGTCTTCTGCATCCACGTTTCGTCTCCCCGCTGACTTATCAGAACGCGGAATATCCGTTTGATTCCGAATCCCGATTCGCCTGCTGTTCAGGCTGTCGCCGACCTAGGCATCACGATCACCATCGTCTGCTTCCGTGAGCAGATCCCAGATGTCAGTCGTTGTTAAGGACTGTTTGAGAAAGTTACAGAAGTCCTGACTGCGGAGGTGACGGGAGATGTTCTCCAGGCCGCGAAGATGATCTCCGGGACGATCCGGCGGCGATACCAGCAGAAACAGAATGAAAACATCTTCACCATCCAGGCTGGAAAAATCGACGCCCGTGCGGGAAATTGCCACCATCGCTGACAGCTTGTCCACAGACGCATGCTTGGTATGCGGCACTGCCACGCCGTTCCCGATCCCGGTGGAACCCAGTTCTTCACGTTTCAGGATGGCAGCGACAACTGCGTCTTCTTCGGCTGCTTTCAATGCGCCAGCTGCTTTCAGATGCGCCACCATTTCGCGAATCACGTCTTCCTTAGATGTGGCTTTCAGGTTCGGAAGAATCGCATTCTGGATCACAAACTCAGTCAATTTCATTTTGTCTCTCACAATTTTCAAATCAGCAACAGCCGCAATGTATGATCAGAAATGATCAACAAAAAAAATGAGTCCATTGCTCGAACAAACCGTTCCGGCACAGTGCCACAATGATAAAGGCACTATCGGAACTCTACCAGACGGCATACATCTGACCGCAGTGCGAATTACAGTGATCCTGAGGGAAAACTGTTACCGAGAAACGAGATCTCAAATCGCTCATTCGGCCACGTGAGTTTCGTCAGTCTCAATCGCTTTTTCCGCCTGTTCAGTCGCGTCCGCGACTGATGTCTTGTGCCGATGGTCGCGGTGCTTCTCTTTGTGCTTGTGGACCTGCTGCTCCATCTTGTGCAGCGTTTTGTCGAACGCCGCACCAGTGTCTTCACCTTCCACATGTGCGACAATCGTGTGATAGCCGTCGATTTCGACAAGCATTTCGACAGCCACACGCGGGCCTTCAAATTCGATCGTAACGTCAATTTCACTGACGGTATCGAGATACTTGACGAGCTTTTCCGCTTTGCGGGTGATGTATTCGCGCAGTTCCGGTCGGATGCTGCCGTGACGACAGGTAATTGCAACCTGCATTCGATTTTCCTTCTATCCAGTAAGACAAACCATGCCACTTTAAGCTGGCCAAGATCGTGTATTCTAGTGGCCACGTCATACCAAGAAAAGCACGACGTGCCGGTTCTTTGCCCGAAGAAGCAATCAAGTTCAACAAATTGCAACCTGGAACATGCCACGACGCAAAGTCCTGGGATGCTGATTCCTCAGAGAATATCGACTTTGCCAGTGAAT